>NZ_QXDL01000119.1:0-12782 GCF_003574345.1 Calidithermus terrae | reverse complement strand
CACCAGGGCCGCAAGGGGGACGGGATGCCGGGCTGGCTCACCCTGTGGAGGGGGATGGCCAGACTGCAAACCCTAGTCGAAGGTGTGCGTCTGGCACGTAAAATCAAGACTTATGGGTAATGACAAGGGCTAAAGCCGG
Source organism: Calidithermus terrae (assembly GCF_003574345.1). Taxonomy (NCBI): domain Bacteria; kingdom Thermotogati; phylum Deinococcota; class Deinococci; order Thermales; family Thermaceae; genus Calidithermus; species Calidithermus terrae. The sequence continues at coordinate 12,643 of NZ_QXDL01000119.1, read as the reverse complement.
GGGCTTTCAGGGACAGAGCCATGCAGACTGACACGACTCGCTTCCCCCGAGTACGGGCGGTTTACAGCGCCCCAGCCGCGAACGGAGATGTTCACGGCTGCGAAGTGGTCTGCGTTCCCAACGAGGCCGCACGACCGACAGACGAACCTTGCCTGCGAAACGCGGTTGAGCTTCTCGCAGTGCCCGCAGGCGGGGCAGGTGCGGGAGGTGTTGCGGGCGTCAACCTGAACCAGGGGCACTCCGGCACGTTCGGCCTTGTAGCGGAGTTTCTGGCCCAGGTCGAAGAACGACCAGCTATGCAGGGTGGAGCGTTGAGGCTTCCTGAGCCGTACCCGGTTGCGGATGCCTTCGAGGTTCTCGATGGCGATGCCGCGCCCGGTGCGTTGAGCCTTCCCCACGATGCGCTTGCTGACCGTGTGGTTGGTATGGTTGGCAAAACGTTTCTCTTTGCCCGAAAGCTTCTTCAAGCGGCGCTTGGCCCCTTTGGTGCCCTTCTTCTGCAACTTCTTCCTGAGCCTCCGCTGGCGGTGCCGAACCGAGTTGAGGTGCGACCCCGAGTAGGCTTCCCCGTCGCTGTCGGTGGCGATGTTGACGATGCCCAGGTCAACCCCGAGAAAGCCCTGGGGGTCGAGAGTGGGCGGGTCGTCGTACTCGCACCACAGGTGGACGTACCAGCTATCGCGGCCCCTGACCAACTGCCCGCCCTGGATGCCCCTGGCGCTGCGCAGCAGGTGGCGCTGATACCCGGCGATGCGCATGGGGACCTTCACCCGCCCGTCCACGGTGGAGAGGCTGACCACCTCGGCTTCGACATCGACCGACAAGATGCGCCGGTCGTAGTCAACCGAGGTCGCCTTGAACCCCCCGGCCCTGTGCCCCTTACGCTTCCCGACGCGGGCGATGGCGCGGATGGCGAGGTTGGCGCTGAGGCCGAAGCGCTCCCGGAGCTCCCGGTACACCAACCTCTGAAGGGCGAACTTGTTCCAGGCGTTCTCCCGCCGCGCCACCTGCAAGGCGTAGTTACAGGCGTTGGCAAACCGGTTCACCGTGCGGGAAAGCTTCTCGGCTGTACTCGCACCGGGTATCAGCCTGCATCTCACGGACAGGAGGGACATACCTTGACTCAGTATATCACATTGACGACCATTCGGCGCTCGCAGAGCGCCACCCCCTTCATCCCCACGGCTGAAGTCGGGGGCTTCCGGGGGTGGTTTGGGTGAAGCAGGGCCACCTTCAACCTGGCCTTGCGGTAGTTGGCGCTGCCCTTCTGCTTGCGGCTCAGCCGACGTTGCAGCACTTTCAGGCGTGTCAGGTGCTTCTCCAGGTGTCTGGGATGCTCCACCTTCTCCCCGGTGCAGAGCACCGCGAAGTGCTTGAGTCCGAGGTCCACAAATGTTGTGAGATCGAAGTGTGGCAGCGTTCCACGCCGCGTTCGCATTCATCCCCCTCCTAAAGGGGTGGGATGAATGCGAACTTTTTTGTAAATACACGAAAACCCGGCCCCAGGCGCGGGGCCGGGCTATGGACACGGGCTCAGGGGTTGACGTAGAAGTAGGACTCGGCCACGTCGCGGCTCTGGGCGATGTTGCGCTCGAAGTAGATGCGGACCTGGTTGTTGAACTCGTCGTTGCTGAAGCGCCCCTCGATGCGGAGGCTGCCGCTGGGCCGGGTGTTGGTGTAGATGGCGCGGATGCGCTCGAGGCCGTAGGGCGAGTCGTAGGCCACCTGGTAGTACCCCGCGCCCTGCCCCGGCGGCGGCAGGATGGTGGTGCCCGCGTCGAGGTAGTAGGTGCCCAGGGTGTTGCTGTAGCCGCTGGCCTCGGTGCTCACCAGCGTGACGTAGCCGGGCTGGGTGAGGGTGATGATGAAGCGGATGCGGTCGCCGGGCCGGTAGCTCGCCCCGGTGCCCCGGTCGGGCTCGAGGCGGGTGATCACCCGGTCGAGGGTGACCCCGAAGCCCACGCCGACGCTCGCCGAGCGGACGTAGAGCGTACAGGCCGAGAGCAAGCTCACCAGCAACAGCGCGAATGCGATACGGAACGGCGTCTTCATGATTCCTCCACATTTCAGCTTAGGCGGCTCAAATTAACCCCGGGTCATTTTTGTCTGAGCTTTGTGTGCGGAACAGGGCCGCCTGGGCCACCGGGGCGAAGCTGCGGCGGTGCAGGGGGCAGGGGCCGTGGCGGGCGAGGGCCTCGAGGTGGTCGGCGGTGCCGTAGCCCTTGTGCCGGGCGAAGCCGTAGTGGGGGTAGGCCGCGTCGAGCTCGGCCATCAGCCGGTCGCGGGTCACCTTAGCCAGGATGCTGGCCGCCGCCACGGTGGGGGAGTCGCGGTCGGCCTTGGCCGGGGCCCGCAGGGGCAGCGCGGTTCGCAGGTGCAGGTAGTCGGTGACGAGGGCCTGGGGGGCGAGGGCGAGTTGCTGCAGGGCCCGCCCGGCGGCCGTGTGGGTCGCCCTGAGCACGCCGAGCGCATCGACCTCGGCGGCCTCGGCCACGCCCACCCCCCAGGCCAGGGCCACGGCCCGCACGCGGGCCTCGAGGCGCTCGCGCTGCCGGGGCGAGAGGGTCTTGGAGTCGCGGAAGGGGTGCTCGCCGGGCGGCAGGATCACGGCGGCGGCCACCACCGGCCCGGCCAGCGCCCCGCGCCCGGCCTCGTCCACGCCGCCCACGTAGAGCCCGGCGGCCCACCAGTCGGCTTCGGGAATTTCCACGCCCCCAATCTACTCGAGGCCCCGGGGCCGGGGGCGTTTGACCCTATGCCCGCCTCGGGCGCAGGGCCCAGTATGGAGGGGCTACAACCCGAGGAGGTGGGTTTATGGTCAGCACAAAAACAACGTCGGTCCGGCAGTGGATGACCGCCGACCCCGTCACCGTCACCCCCGAAACCACCGTCCCCGACGCCGCGCTCATCATGCGGCAGGGGGGCTTCCGGCGCCTGCCCGTGATGGAGGACGGCAAACTGGTGGGCATCGTCACCGACCGCGACCTCAAGGAGGCCATGCCCTCCGACGCCACGTCGCTTTCGATCTGGGAGATCAACTACCTCGTCGCCAAGCTGCCCGTGCGCGAGGTGATGAGCTACCCGGTGATCAGCATCGACGAGAGCGCCACGCTCGAGCAGGCCGCCAAGACCATGCTGGAGAACAAGCTGGGCGGGCTGCCCGTGGTCTCGGGCGAGAAGCTGGTGGGCATCGTCACCGTGAGCGACGTGCTGCGGGCCTTCGTGCACCCCGGGGCCAACTGAGCCCCGAGAAGCCTGGAGCCGGTTGCCCTGGCAGCCGGCTTTTTGCTGTCCCAAGGGTTTACTCCGCGATTCCCTTCCGGGCTGAGGCGGGACGCGGGATATAGCGTGTCACGACGTGACATACTGGGATCATGGCAACCAGATACCGCTTTTCGGTCGAGGAGTTCGAGCGGCTGTTTGCCGAGGTGAAAGGCGTCGAGCTGCTCGAGGGGGAGATCTACGAGATGAGCCCAATTGGACCAAAGCATGCGGCGGCAGTCGGGCGCATGACCGGCACGCTGGCTTCTCGGTTCGCCGGCCGGGCCGTGATCTGGGTTCAAAACCCCCTTCGCATCCCACCCTCCTCCGAACTGCAACCCGACCTCATGTTGCTGCTGCCTCCAGACGGACGCTACGAGAGCCGCCTGGCTGAACCGGCCGATGTTCTGCTCGTTGTCGAGGTCGGCGACAGCACCCTGAGCTACGACCGCGAACACAAGCTAGCGCTGTATGCCGAGGCTGGCATCCCTGAATACTGGATTCTCAATCTCGTAGACGACGTTTTGGAGGTTTACCGGGAGCCCATCGGGCGCAACTACCGCTCGAGGACGCTCTACCGCAGTGGGGAACCCGTGGAGTTCATGGGGGAGCGGCTGGAGTGGTGGTAGGTGCCCGCCCGGCCATCTTGACAAGCCGGTATACCTTGTATAACCTTGCTTCCGGGATGATCTTAAGTGCAAAAAAACCAGTCGCCGGGGGGCTAGCCTGAGCTAGTCCGCGCGACTGCGTACCCCGGCCCGCCCCACCGCGCGGGCCGAGTTTTTTTGCAAGCACCCGAGGGGACCATGGGCAACGCTCACGCACAAAGCAGGCGCATCGAGGTCGTGGACACCACCTTCCGCGACGGCCAGCAGTCGCCGCTGCTCTTCGACACCGAGAAGTACCGCTTCACCCTCGAGGAGAAGAAACTGCTCCTGGCGGGCCTGCTCGAGCTGGGCGTCACCCACGTCGAGTTCTTCTCGCCCGTGGTGGGCATGGCCGAGGAGCGCGACGTGCGCGAGCTCATCGCCCACGCCAAGGCCCTCACCGGCCGCGAGCTGCGCTTGCTGGCCCACTGCCGCTGCCACCCCGACGACATCGAGCGCTCGCTCGAGGTCGGCTGCAACGGGCTCAACCTCTACCTCGGCGTCTCGCCGCTGGCCCAGCGGCACAACGCGCAGAAGAGCCTCGAGGAGGCCGTCGCGCTGGCGAGCGAGGTGATCCGCAGCACCCGCGCTCGCCACCCCGGCCTCTACCTCCGCTTCAGCGCCGAGGACGCCTTCCGCACGCCCAAAGAGGACCTCTTCCGCCTCTACGACGCGGTCGCCCCCTACGTTGACACCCTGGGCCTGCCCGACACGGTGGGCATGGCCGAGCCGGAGGACGTGACGGCGCTGGTGTGCGCGCTGCGCGAGCGCTACCCGGGCGTGGACCTCGAGTGCCACTTCCACAACGACCGGGGCCTGGCCCTCGCCAACGTGCTCGCCGCCGTGCGGGCGGGGGTGCGCTACGTGGACGCCTCGATCTGGGGCCTGGCCGAGCGCTCGGGGATCCCCTCGGTGACGGGGGTGCTCTTCAACCTCTCCAAGCGCCACCCCGAGCTCGCCGAGCAGTACCAGCTCAGCCAGTGCTACCCCCTCAACGTGCTCATGGCCTCGATCCTGGGCACCCTGGTGCCCTACACCGAGCCGGTCTCGCTCACCAACCGCACCCACACCGCCGGGGTCCACCAGAAGGCCGTGCTCAACGAGAAGAAGGTCTACGAGGCCCACAACCTCCACGACTTCGGCGTGGACAAGAACCAGCTCCTGCTGGGGCCGCTGTCGGGCTGGAACCTGATCTACTACTACCTCAAGGAGGTCGAGGCGCTCGAGATCAGCAAGGAGCAGGCCAAGGAGATCGCCCACGAGTTCAAGCGCCGCACCCACGAGATCGGGCGCAGCAAGAAGCCCGAGGAACTGCTGCTCGAGCTCGCCCAATCCCACGGCATCCGCAAGCACGCGCTGCCGGAGGAAGTGCCCACCGCCCGCTTGGAGAACCTGGACTGAGGGGTTATGTCAGAGATTGCCGTACTCTTCCTCGCGGATCCCGGCGTATTTGAGGATTTTCCGGAAGGTCCCTTTGGGCAATTCGCCGCTGTGAGAGGGGATTGCGGTAGTTTGCCTAGGCGGCATTCACTTCCACCTCTACCCACTCCCCATCCGGCTCGGGGATCGGAAGACCCCGGCGTTTCAGCGCGTCAAGCAGCCCCTCGAGCGCTGCCAAAACGTTGCCGATGGCTTCCTCACGGGTATCGCCGTCGGAATGAACCCCAGGAACCGCCGGGACATCCGCCAGCCAGACCCCCGGCTCTTCCGGATCTTCGTAGACGTGTACCCAGTACCTGCGTTTCATACCCTGATTTTAGGAGGTCGAGATGGGCCTAACCCTAGCCGAAAAAATCCTTTCCCAGCGGGCCGGGCGCGAGGTGCGGGCCGGTGAGCTGGTGGTGGTGGAGGTGGACCAGGTGATGGTGGTGGACTCCATCGCCGGGAGCTTCTTCAAGCGGCTCGAGCAGCTCGGGGCCACGCCCCGCTACCCCGAGAAGGTCGCCATCGTCATCGACCACGTGGCCCCGGCGGCCAACGTGGAGGTGGCGAAGGCGCAGAAGGAGATCCGGGAGTGGGGACAGCGGGTGGGCTGCCGGGTCTTCGACGTCGGGCGCGGCATCTGCCACCAGGTGCTCGTCGAGGAGCGGCTGGCCCTGCCCGGCGGGATCGTGCTGGGCTCGGACTCCCACTCCACCACCTACGGCGGCGTGGCCTGCTTCGGCAGCGGGATGGGGGCCACCGACATCGCGCTGGCGGCGGCCTCGGGCCGCACCTGGCTGCGGGTGCCCGAGAGCGTGAAGGTGACCTTCCGGGGCCGGCTGAACCCTGCGGTGAGCGCGAAGGACGCGGCGCTCGAGATGGTCCGGGTCCTCACCGCCGACGGGGCGACGTACATGAGCGTGGAGATCCACCTCGAGGACGGCGCCGAGTCCCTCACCCGCAGCCAGCGCCTGACCCTAGCCAACCTCAGCGTGGAGGCCGGGGCCAAGTGCGGGCTGGTGGTGCCCAGCGGCGAGATCCTGGAGCTCTACGACGTGCCCGGCTGGCTCTACCCCGACCCGGACGCCGCCTACGTGCGCGAGGTCGAGATCGACCTCTCGGCCCTGACCCCGCGCGTCTCGGTGCCCTTCTACGTGGACAACGTGCAGACGGTGGACTCGGTGATGGGCAAGAAGGTGGACCAGGTCTTCGTGGGCACCTGCACCAACGGGCGCCTCGACGACCTGCACGAGGTGGCCGAGGTGCTGCGCGGGCGCAGGGTCGCGCCCGGCGTGCGGATGCTGGTGATCCCGGCCAGTTCGCAGGTGCTCGAGGAGGCCACCGCCGACGGCACGCTCCTCACCATCCTGCAGGCCGGGGCCACGCTGGGGACGCCGGGTTGCGGGCCCTGCATGGGCCGCCACCAGGGGGTATTGGCTCCGGGGGAGGTCTGCGTCAGCACGTCCAACCGCAACTTCAAGGGCCGCATGGGCGCCGCCGACGCCGAGATCTACCTGGCTTCTCCGAGGGTGGCGGCGGCGAGCGCGGTGGCCGGGTTCATCACCACGCCGGAGGCGCTGAACGCCGAGCGCCCGACGCCCAACGCCTGAAGGAGATGGCCTTGTCTACGCCTTACACCACGCTGGAACGCTTCCTCGAGCACTGGGACGGGGTGCGCCTGGTCACGCTCAAGCTGCTGGAGAGCTTCACCGAGCACGACCTGAATTACCGCCTGGTGGAGGACTGGCGCAGCGTGGGCGAGCTCTTCCACCACATCGGCGGGCACCAGTTCTACGCCTGCCGCGGGGCCCTGTTGGGGCGCTGGGAGCCCGAGCCCGGCGAGCCCGACGCGAACTGGAACGCCCACCGCGCCCGGGTCATGGGCTCGAAGGAAGCGCTGCGCGGCTGGCTGGTGAGCGTTCAGGGCCTGGTCCGCTCGTGGGCCGAATCGGCGGGCGAGGAGCGGCTCGAGGGCTTCCGCCCCGACAACCCCTGGCACGAGGGGATGCGCGGCTGGCTGCTCGTGCAGCACGCCTACCAGGACGAGGTCCACCACCGGGGCGAGCTTTACGCTATCGCGCGGCTCCTGGACCGGGAGGTGCCCGAGGTCTTCGCGGTGGAGCACCCCGACTACTGGGAGCCCCGCAAGTGGAAGTGACGTGTGCAAGGGCGCGAGGCCTCGCGCCCTAAGGAGAGGAACCCGATGGCACGAATCTGGAAATTCGGCGACTCCGTCAACACCGACGACATCCTGCCGGGCAAGTACGCCCCCTTCATGGTGGGCGAGGACAAGTTCCACACCTACGCCTTCGCCCACTTCCGCCCCGAATTCGCCCAGGGCTACAAGCCCGGCGACGTCCTGGTGGCGGGGCGCAACACCGGGCTGGGCTCCTCGCGCGAGTACGCCCCCGAGGCGCTCAAGCGCCTGGGCCTGCGGGCGATCATCGCCAAGAGCTACGCCCGCATCTTCTACCGCAACCTGGTCAACCTGGGCATCATGCCCTTCGAGGCCCCCGAGGTGGTGGACGCCCTGCACGACGGCGACGAGGTGGAGCTGGAGTTCGAGCGCGGCGTGCTGCGCCGGGGGGGCGAGACCTTCCGGCTCACCCCCCCGCCCGGCTTCCTGCTCGAGGCCCTCAAGGAGGGCAGCATCCTCGAGTACTACCGCAAGTACGGCCGCTTCCCGGGGGAGGGGCGCCCTTAGACTGGGGGGACTGGAGGTTGCCATGGACGAGATCGAGATCGTATGCCCCGCCTGCAACGACCCGCTGTACATCCCCGCCGAGGAGTACGACGAGCTGGTGGAAGGCGACGTGATGGAGTGCGAGAACTGCGGCGCGGCGCTGGAGTTCCTATCGCTGGAGCCGCTGGAGGTGGTCGTGGTGGAGGGCGGCGAGGACGCCTTCTTCGTTGACTGCCCCCGCTGCGGCACCCCCATCGAGGTCGAGGAGGAGGGCGAGCCCGTGACCTGCCCCGAGTGCGGCTACGCCTTCACCCCCGACTGGTCGGAGGTCGAGGAAGAGGAAGAGGCCTAGTCGCTCATAGCTGCGAAGCTATAGCAATAAACCAAACGCGAAGGAGGAAAAACCATGACAGCCGAATGCGTCGAATGCGGAAGCCCTATCGAACTGGATAACCCCGAACTGGGCGAGCTGGTCGTCTGCGACACCTGCGGGGCCGAGCTCGAGGTCACCGGCCTCGACCCGCTCAAGCTCGAGGCCGCCCCCGAGGAAGCCGAGGACTGGGGGGAGTAGGCGCCGCGCGCCGCCGGGAGCCGAGGGCCGGGGGCCAGGGGTTCAGCCCCGCGCCCTCGACCCTCGACCCTCGACCCTTGACCCCCGACACGACTATGCTAGCCATCCTCTACGACCGCATCCGCCCCGACGAGGAGATGCTCTTCAAGGCCGCCGAGGCCTTGGGCATCCCCTTCAAGAAGATCTACGCCAAGCAGCTCCCCATGCGGCTGGGGTCTCGCCCGGCCGAGCTCGAGGGCGTCACCACCGCCGTCGAGCGCCTGGTGAGCCAGAGCAAGGGCCTGGCGGTGAGCCGCTACCTCACCAGCCTGGGCATCCCGGTGGTCAACCGGCCCGAGGTGATCGAGGTCTGCGGCGACAAGTGGGCCACGAGCTGCGCCCTGGAGGCCCACGGCGTGCCGCAGCCCCGCACCGCGCTCGCCACCGAGGGCGAGGAGGCCCTCAAGCTCATCGAGGCGATGGGCTACCCCGTCGTGATGAAGCCGGTGGTGGGGAGCTGGGGCCGCCTGCTCTCGAAGATCAACGACCGCGACGCCGCCGAGACCGTCTTGGAGCATAAGGAGGTTTTGGGCGGCTACCAGCACCAGCTCTACTACGTCCAGGAGCTCGTGGACAAGGGGGGCCGCGACATCCGGGCCTTCGTGGTGGGCGAGGCCTGCATCGCGGCGATCTACCGCTCGAGCGAGCACTGGATCACCAACACCGCCCGCGGCGGCAAGGCTTCGAATTGCCCGGTAACGCCCGAGCTCGCCGACGTGGCCGTGCGGGCCGCCAAGGCGGTGGGCGGGGGCGTGGTCGCCATCGACCTCTTCGAGAGCGAGCGGGGGCTGTTGGTCAACGAGGTCAACCACACCATGGAGTTCAAGAACTCGGTGAGCACGACGGGCGTGGACATCCCGGGGAAGATCCTCGAGTACGCCTGGAGCCTGGGCAAGACGTGAAGCCCTGGAGGGCAATGTTTGATATTTGTTGACAGGAAATCAACCCTGTCGGATAATATTCCCACGACTCCCCGGTGTAAGCCGGTTGGGCAGCCCGCAGGCTGCCCGTTTTTTATAATCACGCCATGCCTGGTGATAGCATCGTGTATGTCGACGGCTTCAACCTCTACTACGGAGCTTTGAAAGGTAGCCCGCACAAGTGGCTCGACTTGGAAGCGTATTTCAAGCGGATTCGCCCAAATGACTGTATCCGGAGAATTCAATACTTCACGGCCAGGGTCAAGGGTAAAAGCGATCAGGCAGCGTATTTGTCTGCTCTATCAACTACGCCCATAGTTCATACCGAGTTTGGACTTTTCAAGAGCAAGCGCATTCGATGTGGTGTTTCTTCTTGCTCCTATACAGGGGATCGTAGGTTCTCGGCTTTTGAGGAAAAGGGAACAGACGTAAACATTGCCTTGAGGATGCTTGATGACGCCTATCAACAAGCCTGTGATCGGTTGATCTTGGTGTCGGCGGATTCGGATTTGGTGCCTGCCTTGAAGCTAATACGCCAGAGGTTTCCCCAAATACGCATCGTTGTCTACCTGCCTTATCGGGATGTCGTTCTTCCTAACGGAACCGTCAAGCGCAATCCTCGAGGAGCGGCCAGGGAGCTACGTAGTGTGGCGCATCAATGCAAACAACTGCCACTGGCGGAATTGGGCAAGGCCCAATTCCCCGACGCTCTACCAGATGGCAAAGGCGGCTTTATCCAAAAGCCATCCTCTTGGTAGATGCACATGGCCTTTCAAGGCCGCGCCCGGCTCTGCCCGCTGGCGATTCCCCCCGCGATCAGGTGGGCCGTGCGCAGGGGCTCGGGGATGTTGGAGTGAAGGGCGAAGCGCCGGAGGGCCCGCTCGGCCTGCTCGAGGCTCAGCCCGGCCCGCTGCACGTAGACCCCGGCCACGGGCTCGGGGATGCCCGCTTTCTCGATGAGGGCCCACTTGCGCCTGCCGCCCGGCACCTTGCCCAACAGCGCTTCGCGGATGGCCTCGAGGCCGGGCATCCGGCGGGTCACCACCAGCACGGGGCGCTCCAAGGTCTCGGAGAGCCGGTGGATGTCCACCACGTTGAACCCGGCCAATGCGATGCCCTGCAGGAAGACGAGCTGCAGGCTGGCGTTGAACTTCGAACGCAGCACCAGCCGGGCCAGGACCTCGGTGCTGTTGCGCCCGTCGCGGCGGATTTCCCCGCGCAGGACGCCCTCGAGGCGCGCCCCGGCGTACACCGCCCCCACCACGCTCACGTCGCCCCGGTGCTCGCGGGGGAAGGGGAAGTCGTCGAAGCCGACGGCGTGGGAGAGTTTGGAGGGCTTCATGGGAGACTGCCTGGACGATAGCACACGCCCGAGTAGGCTGGGGCCGGGCATGCTCTATACCCTCGGTCACTCCAACCACAGCGCCGGGAAATTCCTCGAGCTGCTGCGGCAGCACGGCATCGAAGCGGTGGCCGACGTGCGCTCGCAGCCGGTCTCGAGGTTCTCCCCCCACTTCCGCAAGCGGGAGCTGGAGCGGCTCCTCGCGGAGCACGGCATCGCCTACGTGTGGCTTCCCGGGCTCGGCGGCAGGCCCCAAGACCCCGCGCTCCGCGACGCGGCGGGCCGCCCGGACTACGCGAGGATGGCGGCGTCGGCGGCGTTCGGGGAGGGGCTCGAGGCGCTGAAAAAGCTCGCTTCCGGGCGCCGGGTCGCCGTGCTGTGCAGCGAGGAGGACCCCAACCGCTGCCACCGCCGGCTGCTGGTGGTGAAGGCCCTCACCGGGGAAAACCCGGCGCTGGCGGCGGAGATTTACCACATCCGCAAGGACGGGTCGGCGCAGGCCGAGGCGGAGCTGGCCCGGTTCGACCCGCCGCCGGGCCTGTGGTAGCCAAAGGCCCCGGCATCGGATATGCTGTTGCCTTGATTTTGGGGATGCCAATGGAGAAAAAGACCGTTTCCATCGTGGGGGGCTCCGGCTACGCCGGGGGCGAGTTCTTGCGGCTGGCGCTGGGGCACCCCGGCCTCGAGGTCAAGCAGGTGACCTCGAGGCGCTACCTGGGCGACCCGGTGAACCTGGTCCACCCCAACCTGCGCGGGCGCACCAACCTCAAGTTCTCCGACCCCGCCGCGCTCGAGCCCTGCGACGTGCTGGTGCTCTCCATGCCGCACGGCGTCGCGGCCAAGGAGTTCGACAAGTACAAAGGCCTCGCGCCCGTCATCCTCGACCTCTCCGCCGACTTCCGGCTCAAGAACCTCGAGCTCTACCGCAAGTACTACGGCGAGGAGCACCCCCGCCCCGACCTGGTGGGGCAGTGGGTCTACGGCAACCCCGAGCTGCACCGCGAGGCCCTGAAGAGCGCCGACCGCATCGCCTGCTGCGGCTGCAACGCCACCGCCATCCTGCTGGGGCTCTACCCCCTCATCCGGGAGGGGGTGCTGGCCCCCAAGCCCATCTTCGCCACCGTCATGATCTCGACCAGCGCCGCCGGGGCCGAGCCCAGCCTGGCCTCGCACCACCCCGAGCGCGCGGGCTCCATCCGGGCGTACAAGCCCACCGGGCACCGCCACACCGCCGAGGTCCTCGAGAACCTCCCCGGCAAGCCCGAGCTCTACCTCACCGCCGTCGCCACCGACCGGGTGCGCGGCATCCTCATGACCGCCCAGACCTTCCTGCAGGACGGCTGGAGCGAGCGCGACGTGTGGCAGGCCTACCGCAACGTCTACGGCGCCGAGCCCTTCATCCGCATGGTCAAGGTGCGCAAGGGCATCCACCGCTACCCCGACCCGGCCGTGGTGGAGGGCACCAACTACTGCGACGTCGGCTTCGAGCTCGAGGAGGACACCGGCCGCCTGGTGGTCATCAGCGCCATCGACAACCTGGTCAAGGGCACCGCCGGCCACGCCATCCAGTCGCTCAACGTGCGCATGGGCTGGCCGGAGACGACCGGGCTGGAGTTCACGGGGTTGCATCCTTGAAAAGCGGTCAGCTATCGGCGGTCAGCCGTCAGCCATCAGCTTGTGGCTAGTGGCGTCTGGTTACCCCCCCCGGCCCTCCCGCCGGCGGGGAGGGTTTATCCCCCCAGCCCCCCTTGCTAAGGG
>NZ_QXDL01000118.1:0-12788 GCF_003574345.1 Calidithermus terrae | reverse complement strand
GGACGGGAAGGGGGTGGGTGGGAAGGCTGACGGCTGACAGCTTACCGCTGTCTACCACAGGCCACGAGCTACAGACCACTAACTACAACCGTTTTTTCGCCGGGCGCCCAACTTTTACCCTACACCTTTGCCCACGGGGCATCAAGGTTGGAAAGCTCTACCGCCCTCCCGGGGAGAGCAGTACCATAAAGCACCTAAAGGTTGGACGCACCCCCGGTGCAGCCCGTGTGCAAGGGCGGCAGAATCCCCTTTCACCCAGGGCACCTTTAGGCGAAGGGAGCCTGGAATGGGTCTCGAGCCTTCGTTCCAGGCTCCGAGGAGGGCCAGAATGAACATTTACAAACTGGTAGGCCGCAACGTCGAAGTCTCCGATGCCCTCAAGAGTTACCTGGACAAGAAGCTCGAGCGCCTCGACCGCTACATGAACGGCATCGTCGATGCCAAGGTCGTCCTCTCGATGGCGAGTGCCCCGCGCGTGGAGAACCGCGCCAAGTGCGAGATCCAGATCAACGTGCCCAAGGGCATCGTGCGGGTGGAGGAGTCCGACCCCGACATGTACGCGGCCATTGACAAGAGCATCGACCGGCTGGAAACCCAGCTCAAGCGGTACAAAGAGCGCCACTTCAACGGCTACCACACCGCCCGCCGCCAGGCGGCCCTCAACGCGACCCCCCCGGCTGCGGTGGTCGAGTCCGAGGAGGAAGAAGCCGCCCCGCAGATCGTGCGGGTCAAGCGCTTCGCGGTCAAGCCCATGGACCCCGAGGACGCCGCCGTCCAGATGGAAGCCCTGGGCCACGACTTCTTCGTCTTCCGCAACGCCGAGACCGAGGAGTTCGCCGTCATCTACCGCCGCCGCGACGGCAACTACGGCCTGATCGAGCCCTCTTGATGGACACCGAACGCCAATAGCCGGATGCTAAACGCGGGACGCGGGACGCGGGGCGTACGGCCCACGCCCCGCGTCCCGCGTCGTACGTCCTACGTCGTGCGCGAGAGGCCAAACGCCTTTTGGCCCTAGACCCCCGGCCCTCGACGAATCACTGGCCCCCGAACCTTCAGGCTCGCGCCTCTGCGGAACCCGTCCCCCAACCTCAGTAGTACCTCGAGGGGTCCACCTGCACGCCGTTGTCGTTGGCGACGGCGAACCACAGGGTGTCGGGGGGGATGAGGGGGGCGCCGCCGGTGTAGCCGATGCGCTGGCCCTTGCTCACCTGCTGGCCCTTCTGCACCAGGGGCTCCTGCAGGCCGATGTAGAAGCTCGTGACGTTGCCGTGGGCGATGATGATCCACCAGCCGGTGTTGCTGACGGGGTACTCGTCGAGCACGATGCCGCTGGCGGCCGAGACCACGGGGCTGTACTCGCCGGGGCCCTGGATGACCTGATAGGTGCCCTGGGTGCCGAAGGGGGCCACGATCCGGCCGCCGGGCACGGGGAATTGCAGCGTCCCCACGACGACGCTGGGGATGATGGCGACGGGTTCGGGCTCGGGAGGGGGGCGGGAGGCGTTCTGCTGTGCGGCGAGCTGCTGGCGACGGCGCTCGGCGGCCTCGCGCTCCCGCTGCCTGCGGGCTTCCTCCTCGCGCCGGCGGCGTTCTTCGGCCAGGCGGCGCTGCTCCTTGGTGATGGCGGCGACGACGCTGTTGAGCTGGCTCTGGAGCTCGTTGCGGGCGAGCAGCGACTCGCGCAGCAGCACCTTACGCCCCTCGGCCTGCTGCCGCAGGGCAGTGATGGTGCTCTGGAGCTGGGCGCGGCTGTCGGTGAGCTGGTTGATCTTGATCTGGCGGTCGGCCTGCTTGGCGTTGAGGTCGCGCACCAGCAGGACCAGGCGCTCCCGCTGGCCGTTGAGCTGCTCGAGCACGCGGTTGATGCGCTCGATGAGGTCGGTCTGCTGGTTGCCCAAGTAGCCCACCCAGTTGGCCCGCACCGAGAGGTCGGTGAAGCTCTGGGCCTGCAGCAGGGGCAGGTAGCGCCCGGCCTGCTCGCGGTAGAGGCTGTTGACGAGCGCGGCCAGGCGCTTCTTGAGGTCGGCGAGCCGGGCCTCGTTCTGCGCGATCTCGGCCTCGGTCTCGCGCACCTGCTGCTGCAGGAGGTTGATCTGGCGGCCCAGGTCGGCTTTTTCCTTCTCCAGCCGCCGGATCTCGGCCTCGAGGGCGCGCAGGTCCCTCAGGCGCTGGGCGGTGAGCGCGTCGAGGTTGGCGAGCTCGCGGTTGAGCTTGTCGATGCGCTGCTGGGTGGCCTTCTGCTGCTGGAGGGTCTGCTGGCGCTGGCGCTCGAGCTCGCTGAGGTCCTGCGAGAAGACGCTGGTGGAGAGCAGCGCGCACAGCGCGGCGAGCAGCAAGCCCCAGACGCCGCGCGGGATGCCGGTGTGCCTCATAAGTCGCTCTCCTTGAGATTAGCACGGCTGGAGAGGTAGGCCCCGCCCGTGCCCAGCACCGCCGCCAGCAGCACCAGCGCGCCCCCGGCCATCAGCATGTCGTTGAGGCCGAGCACCGGCAGGAAGGGCAGCAGTTGCTGCAGGGCCGAGGCCAGAAAGCGGTAGGCCAGCAGCCCCAGCCCCAGCGCCACCAGCGAGGCCAGCAGGGTCAGGAACAGCCCCTCCACCACGAAGGGCCCCTGGATGAAGCGCCGGGTCGCGCCCACGAGCTGCATCACCCGCAGCTCCTCGCGCCGGTTCTCGATGGACAGCCGGATGGTGCCCATCACGCTGAAGAGGGTGTCGAGCAGCAGCAGCCCGATCAAAAGCAGCGCGGCGAAGCGCACCCCGCCCAGCACCCGCAGCAGTTGCTCGGTGATCTCCCCGCCGTAGGTGGTGCTCTCGATGCCCTCCAGCCGCTCGATCTTGCGCGCGGTGTCGCGCACCTGGTTGGGGTTCTTGAGCACCACCCGCAGGGTGTCGGGGAGGGGGTTGTCGATGAGCTCGCGCGCCTGCGAGAGGTAGGGGTAGGAGAGCTGGAGCTGGGCCAGGGCCTCCTCCTTGCTCACGACGCGCACCTCGAGCACCTCCTCGAAGGCCGCGATCTGGTCGCGCAGGGCGCCGGCGTCAGCGGCGGGTTTGAGGAAAGCCGCGATCTCGACCTCGCGCTCGAGCGAACTGACCACTTTGCCCAGGTTCCACAGCACCAGGCCCAGCAGGAACAGCAGGGTGAACGACACCAGCGAGGTGGTGAAGGTGGCGAGGGTGCTGGTCAGGTGGTGGCGCAGGGCACGCAGCGCTTGAGAGATGGCGTACACGCCCCCTAGTCTAAAGGCCCGCGCGCCGAATGCGTGAGCCAGGGCGGGCTTGGCTGAACGGAGGGTTCAGGCCAGCCGCCCCACGGCGCCGATCAGGGCCTGCGGGCTCTCGCAGAGCAGGCTGGCCCCGTGCAGGATGAGCTCCTCGCGGCTGCCGTAGCCCCACAGCGCCCCGATGGAGGCCATCCCATGAGCCCGGGCCGCGGCCACGTCGAACTCCCGGTCCCCGATCATCACCGCCTGGGCGGGCTTCAGGCCGCACTCGTGCAGGATCCGCCCGATGAGCGCGGCCTTGGGCTCGGAGAGGTCGGGGGGCATCACGCCGTAGACGGCCCCGAAGTAGGGGCGCAGCCCGAAGTGCCCCAGCATGTCCTCGGCGAAGACCCGGCGCTTGGAGGTCGCCACGACCAGGGTGTAGCGGCCGGCCAGCTCCTCCAGCGCGGCCTCGACCCCCGCGTACACCGCCGCGCGGTACTTGCCCGCGGCGTCGTAGCAGCGCCGGTAGACCTCCACGGCCTCGGCCACGCGCGCCTCGCCCACCAGCGCACGCCAGGAGTGCTCGAGCGGCGGCCCGATGAAGCGGCGCAGCTCCGCGTCGGGCCGGTCGGGGAGGCCGAAGTGCTCGAGGGTGCGGCGGAAACAGCCCAGGATGCCGGGCTCGCTGTCGAGGAGGGTGCCGTCGAGGTCGAAGAGGAGGGTGGTGAGCGTCACCCCGTCATCTTAGGGCCGCACGTCGCCGGGTGGGCCCTTTCATACCGGCTTCACAAAGATCCGCTTCAAATCCGTCAGGGGTACATCTTCGTGAAGCCCAGGGCACCCCCTTCGGCCGGGGTGCATAGCCTCCCGATGGGAGACGATCCACCCAAACCGGGTATCAAACCACCTTGCCCGGGTTGAGCAGGCCCTGCGGGTCGAAGAGCCGCTTGAGCTGCCGCATCCACTCCAGCGCCGCCCCGTGCTCGCGGGCGAGGTACTTCTTCTTGCGCAGGCCCACGCCGTGCTCGCCGGTGCAGGTGCCGCCGAGCTCGAGCGCCTTCTCCACCAGCCGCGCCGCGAAGGCCTCGGCCTTGGGGTAGTCCTGCTCGCCCGTGGCGACGAGGGTGTGGAAGTTGCCGTCGCCCACGTGCCCCACGATGCTCCCGCCCAGGCCCATTTCCCGCAGCAGGCGCTGGGAGTGCCGCACCAGCTCGGGCATGCGGGAGATGGGCACGGCCGTGTCGGTGATCATGAAGCTGTGGCCGGGGTATTGGGCGACCAAGGCCCAGTAGAGCTGGTGGCGGGCCTCCCACTGCGCGGTGCGCTCCTCGGAGGTCCGGGCGGCGTCCACGGCGATCGCCCCGGCCTCGCGCACGAGCTCGAGCGCCGTCCGCGACTCGGCCTCGAGCGCCTCGCGGGTCGAGGAGTGGAACTCCACGAAGAGGGCGGGCTTCTCGGGGTAGTCGCGCTGGAGGTAGCGGTTGATGGCGCCCAGGCCCAGCTCGTCGAGCAGCTCGAGCCGCGCGGCGGGGAGCCCGGAGGCCATGAGGGCGTAGGCGGCGTCGGCGGCGGCCTCGAGGCCCTCGAAGAAAACCCGCAGGGTGTGGACGTGGACGGGCAGCGGGTGCAGCCGTAGGGTGAGCCGGGTGATCACCCCCAGCGTGCCCTCCGAGCCGATGAAGAGGTCCTTGAGGTCGTAGCCCGCGCTGGTCTTGCGCACGGCCCGCCCCAGCTCGAGCACCTCCCCGCCCGCCAGCACCACCTGCAACGCCAGCACGTTGTGGCGCATCCCGCCGTAGCGCACCGTGGTCGTGCCCGAGGCGTTGGTGGCCGCCATGCCGCCCAGCGAGGCGTTGGCGCCGGGGTCCACGGGGAAGAACAGCCCCGTGCCCTTGAGCGCGGCGTTGAGCTGCTCGCGGGTCACGCCCGGCTCGACCACCGCCACGAAGTCCTCCGGCCGCACCTCCAGCACCCGGTTCATGCGCGAGAGGTCGAGGCTGACGGCCACCCCCTGCGGCAGCACGTGGCCCTCGAGGCTCGTCCCCGTGCCGAAGGGGATCACCGCCGAGCCACTCTCCCGCGCCCAGGCCAGGGTCTGGATCACGTCCTCGAGGCCTTGCGCGTACACCACCGCCTGCGGCAGCGACCGCACGGGATAGGCCTCGTCCTTGCCGTGGGTCTCGAGGTCGGTGGGCGAGGTGCTGACCTTTTCGCCCAGCGCGGCTTTGAGGCTGTCGAGCATGGCTCGAGTTTACCTGCTGGGGGCGCGGGGGAGGGGAGCGGGAAGGCGTCAGCTTGTGGCTGGTTAACCCCTCGACGCCCCTCCCCGCCGGCGTCAAGGACCGGGGGCCAAGGCGTTTTGCGTCTTGCGTACGACGTACGACGCAGGACGTACGACCCGCTATCGGCTATCAGCTATCAGCTATCGCCCCCCTCGCCTTCCACGCCTCGAGCAACTCCGCCTCCCGCTCCCGGCTGATCCCCGCCACCTTGACCTCGGGCAGGCTCTTCAGCCAGGCCAGGGTGTCCCGGACGGTCTCGAGCACGCTGCGGTACTTCAGGCCCGCCTGCTGGCTGCGCCCGGTGGGGGTGCGGGAGAGGCCGTCGCCGGGGATCCAGGCGGGGAGGTCGGCCCAGGGGCGCACGCCCTGCTGCTGGAGGAAGCCGGCGTCCACCCAGACGGGCTCGAAGGCGTTGCCGGTGGCCTGGGCCAGGGCCGATTGCAGCTCGGCGAGGGTGAAGTGCGGGCGGGCGCCGTTGTAGGTGCCGGGGGTGTTCTGCTCGAGCAGGTGCAGGACGAAGGCGGCGAGGTCGCGGGCGTCGATGAACTGCATGGCGTCTTCGGGCGGGGCGGGGAAGAGCATCTCGCCGCCCTGCGCGGCCCGCCAGGGCCAGTAGGAGAAGCGCCCGGTGTGGTCGTGGGGCCCGACCACCAGGTGCGGGCGCACCACGGTGGCCTGCTCGCCGTAGGCCTCGCGCACCACGTCCTCGCAGACGGCCTTGAGCCCGCCGTAGGCCTGCGGGGTCATCTCCTCGGTCTCGGGGTTCTCCACCTGCTGCACGGGGCCGTCCTCGCCGGTGCGGCTGGGGTCGGCGTACACCGAGACCGTCGAGATGAACAGGTAACGGCCCACCCGGCCTTTGAGCAGCGACGTGCTCTGGCGCACCTCGCGGGGGAAGTAGCCGTTGACGTCGATCACCGCGTCCCAGGTGCCCTGCTCGAGCGCCCCCAGCTCGCCCGCCCGGCGGTCGCCGATGAGCTTGTGCGCCCGCGGGAAGAGGTGGGGGTTGGTCTTGCCCCGGCTGAAGGTGCTCACCGCGTCGTCCCGCTCCAGAGCCGCCTCCACGATGTAGCGCCCCACGAACTGCCCGCCGCCCAACACGAGGATGTTCATGGCTCCGATTGTGTGGGCTGTGAACTCCAGGCGAAACCCCCGTTTTCCAGGTGATGCCCTCTCCACGGCCCGCGAAGCCTGCGCTCCGGCCTATGGGGGTCCGATTAGGCGATCCTGAGCGGAGGGCCAAGCCTGTTGGTGATGAATTCCCCATGTTCGGGTCATTCCTTCGGCTACGCTAAGTGCAGCGATGGGCCGGGGCTCCTGCCCGCCCACCTACCCCAAGCCGCCGGTCGGGGACACCCCAGGAGCGTGTAACCCTGCCGTGCCTATACGGTCTCCTACTGCCATGATGCGCGACGCCTCCATCCTCCTTCCTACCCGCCCGCAAGAGGCCCTCCCCGACCTTCTCGCCCAGGCCCAGCGCAGCCTGCTGCAAAACGACCCGCTGCGGGCCCTGCGCTACGCCCAGCGGGCCGAGCACCTCGCCCGCCGCAGCGACAGCCGCCCCCAGTGGGCCAGGGCACAACTGCTGTGGGGCATCGGCTGCCTGCAGCTCGAGCAGCCCGAGATCGCCGTCCTGGTTCTGACAGGGGCCCTGGCGACCTACCGCTTCCTGGGCGACCCCGACGGCGAGTGGTACACCCTGCGGCTGATCGCTCGAGGCTGGGAACTCATGCACGACCTCGAGCAGGCCGAGCTCACCCGCCGAGCGGCCGCGGCCCTGGAACTCTCGGATGGGGCGAAGGGCCTCGAGGCCTGGCCGGACTTGCCCGAGGCTTAGCCTGTTGTCGCGACGGGAGGGGTGGCGTGAGGCCACCCCCTCGCCTGTTCGGGTCGCTTTGACACTTCGCCCCGGGGATTGTCAAGATTAAATGTGACTTTATGCCGTCTGGAACGGGTTATTCTCGCTTGACAGCTCCGATTGGCTGTTGCAGGCTGAGGTATGGAGCGTCGCAGGACCGAAGTTTGGGAGGACGTCGAAGTTCACCTCGAGCTGGCGCTGGAATTCGACCCCGAGCGGCTCCAGAAGGAATACCCGGGCCTGGGCCTGGTGCTGGCCGAACTCCTGGTCGGGCCGCCGCGCCGTTGGCGCGACCCGGCCGAACTGATGCCCTACGCGGGCCTGAAAAGCCTCGAGGCCCGCCTCGAGCGCCTGCGCTTCAACCCGCTCGAGACCCGCCGCCTGGGCCAGGCGCTCGACCGGCTGTTCACCGCGCTCGAGTTCGAGATCGTCGGGCAGAAGGTCATCTCGATCCCGCTGCCGCCCAACGTCGAAACACCCGAGGGGTGGCGGGCGAGGAGCGGGGTGTGGTTGTGCCACTTGCCGCTGGCGTCGTGAGTTGGGCGGCGAGTGCCGAACGCCGATAGCCGAACGCCGAACGCGGGTCGTGCGTCGTACGTCCTACGTCATACGCCGATAGCTGATAGCCGATAGCCGAACGCGAGACGCGAGACGCAAAACGCAAGACGCGAGACGCGGGTCGTACGTCGTACGTCCTACGCCGGACGCGAGACGACTTGTTCCCCCCTTAGCAAGGGGGGCTGGGGGGGATAAGCCCTCCCCGCACTCGGGGAGGGGTTCCCTTCATCACGGGCTACAAGGCACGAGCCTTTTGGGTTCCGCTGACGGCTTCTTTCTCACTCCGCCGGGTTGAGAATCCCCTCGATCTGTTCCACGGCCTCTGGCGGAAGGTCTACCCCGGCGGCGCCGAGGCTTTCCTCGATCTGTTCGGGTTTGGTGGCGCCGGTGATGGCGCTGCTGACGCCTTTCTGGCGCAGGACCCAGGCTAGGGCGAGCTGGGTGCGGGTGAGGCCTAAGGAGTCGGCGACCTTTTTTAGGGCCTTGACCTTCTTGCGGTTTTCCTCGGTGACGAAGCGGCTGGCGAACTGGGGGTAGCGCTCGAAGCGGCTGCCTTTGGGGATGCCCTTGTCGTAGCGGCCGGTGAGCATGCCCTGGGCCAGGGGGCTCCAGACCACCGCGCCCATGCCGTAGCGCTCGGTCTCGGGCAGGATCTCCTTCTCGAAGCGCTCTCGAGCCAGCATCGAGTACTGCGGTTGCTCGACCACGGGCGGGTGCCAGCCCCCGGCCTTGGCGACCTGCACCGCCTCGACGATGCGGGCGGCCGGCCACTCGGAGGTGCCCCAGTAGAGGATCAGGCCGCGGTCGATGAGGCTGCTCATGCTCGAGACGACCTCCTCCATGGGCGTCTCGGGGTCGTGGCGGTGGCAGAAGTAGAGGTCGATGTAGTCGGTGCCCATGCGCCTCAGGCTGCGGCCGATACTCTCGTGGATGTGCTTGCGCGAGAGGCCGCGGTCGTTGACGTCGTCGGACATGGGCCAGAAGAGCTTCGTCGAGAGCACCAGCGTGTGGCGCGGGAAGTCGGCGAGGGCTTGGCTCATCGTCTCCTCGCCCAGGCCCTTGGCGTAGGCGTCGGCGTTGTCGAAGAAGTTCACGCCGCCGTCGTAGGCCAGCTTCACGATCTGCTTGATGGCCTTGCGGTCCTTGACCGCGTCGCCGTAGGTGGTCCAAGCGCCCAGCGAAATCTCCGATACCTTAATGCCCCACTTGCCGAGTTTGCGGTAGCGCATCGCCATAGGGTCACCTCGGGGGCAATCTACCCTTGCCCCAGCTCACCCGAATGTGAGCCCCAACCGTTCGGGCGCGGGCTCAGGGCTTGACGGGGTCGAGCACCAGGCCCTCGTCGAACTCGATCACGGCCGCCGGGGCCGTGAAGCCGTTGGTCTTGTGGGTGCCGTCGCAGAAGGGCTTGTTGCCCGAGCCTCCGCAGCGGCACAGCGAAACCCTCGGCTTCTCGACGACGCGCTCGCCCTCGGCGGTGCGGAAGACGTAGCGACCGCCGGTCTCGATGACGATGGGCCCGTTTTCCCTGAACTCGAGCTTCATGCCTACCAATTTAGCCAGCGACGCCACCGGCAGACTGTGGCCGGAATCAGGCCCAGCGGCTGCCCCACTCGCGCATGGCCTCGAAGATGGGGCCCAGGGCACGGCCTTTCTCGGTGAGGGCATACTCGACGCGGGGCGGGACCTCGGGGTAGACGGTGCGGGTGATGAGGCCGTGCTCCTCGAGCTCTTTGAGCCGCTCGGTGAGGGTCTTGGGGGAGACGTGCTCGAGGTTCTTCTTGAGCTCGTTGAAGCGCTTGGTGCCCATCAGCAGCTCGCGCACGATCAGGCTGGTCCAGCGGTTGCCGATGAGGTCGAGGGTGCGCTCGACGGCGCACTCCTTGCGGCAGGCGTCCATTCCGTACTTCACGGGTACTAAGTTACCACACGGTAACTACTTCCCAAAGTGAAGTGTTGCCTGCTAGCCTCATTTTCGGGGCCGTCAGCCTATTCCTTGCGCCGGCTCGTGCACGACTACCGGCATACCTGGACTGGAGGAACAACGTGAAAATCACCGTGTTGGGCGCTACCGGACGCACCGGCAAGCAATTGGTCGAACAGGCGCTGGCCGCGGGCCACGAGGTGCGGGCCTTCGTGCGCAACCCGGCCAAGCTGGGGCTGAGCCACCCGGGGCTCGAGGTGATCCAGGGCGAGCTCGACGACGTGGGGGCGCTCGAGCGGGCCCTCGCCGGGCAGGACGCGGTGCTCTCGGCGCTGGGCCCGGTGCGCGGCGGCCGCAAGGACCTGATGGAGCTGGCCGCGCGCAACGTGACGGCGGCGATGAAGAAGGCCGGGGTGCGCCGCCTGATCACCCTCACCGGGGCGGGCGTGGCCCAGCCGGGCGACGAGCCCAAGGCCTTCAACCGCCTGATGAGCTTTTTGCTGGGCGTTTTCGCGCGGGACGTGCAGCTCGACTCCACCCGCCACGCCGAGGTCGTGCGGGCTTCGGGCCTGGACTGGACCATCGTGCGCGTCCCGGTGCTCACCGACGGGCCCAAGACCGGCAAGTACCGCGTGGGGATGGTGGGCGTCAACTCGGGCTCGCGCATCAGCCGGGCCGACGCGGCGCACTTCATGCTCGAGCAGCTCGGCAGCAAGGAGCACGTGGGGCGTTCGCCCATGATCAGCTACTGACGCGGAGCGCCGGATGACCCGGACGCCCGGCGCCGGGCTGTGAGCGGGAACCTTTTCCCCGCGCCGCCCCGGCTCGAGACTTGGAGGAGCATGAGGATCGAAGTTTTCGCCGACATCGCCTGCCCCTGGTGCTACATCGGGGAGAAGCGCCTCGAGCAGGCCCTGCAGCAGCGCCCCGGCCTGGAGGTGGAGCTGGAGTGGAAGCCCTTTCAGCTCCAGCCGGGCATCCCGCCCGGGGGCTACCCTTGGGAAGAGTTCATGGCCCGCAAGTTCGGCGGGCTCGAGCGCATGCGCTCGGCCTTCGAGCAGGTGGCCCGTGCCGGGAGGGCGGAGGGGCTGGAGTTCAACTTCGACCGCGTGGCCCGCGCCATCAACACCGCCGACGGCCACCGCCTCATCCTGTGGGCGGCCCGCGCCGGCCGGCAGTGGCCGCTGGCCGAGGCGCTGTTCAGGGCTTACTTCACCGACGGCAAGAACCTCAACGACCCGGGGGACCTGCTCGAGGTGGTGGCCTCGGCGGGCCTGGACCGTGAGGCAGCCCGCGAGTTCCTCGCCGGCGGCGAGCTGCGCGACGCGGTGGAGGAGAGCCAGCGCCTCGCCGGGCGCTTCGGCGTTCAGGGCGTGCCCTTCTTCGTCTTCGACCGCAAGTACGCGCTTTCCGGGGCGCAGCCGGTGGAGGTGTTCTTGCAGGTGCTCGACCACGTCGCCCACGAACAGGTCACCGCCTCCTGAACGCCATTTGACGCCGGGCGAGGCGCGCCCGACAATACGGCCGATGTACGCGACCCGCCTGGCCTACGTGCACCTGAAGGTGCGGCACCTCGAGGCCGCCGTCACCTTCTACACCCGCTTCCTCGACCTCCAGCTCTCCGAGCGCTTCGACAAAACCTCGCTGCTGGCCTCCTCCGGCAGCGACGCCCACTTCGAGCTGGCCCTGACCGAGGGCGAACCCGCCGGACCCGCCACCCTGGGCTTCGCCGTGGCTTCTCCCCAGGACTTCGAAGCCGCCCGCAAGTTCGTGGAGCTCGAGGGCGTGCGCCACGCCCTCGAGGACCGCGGCATCGCCTGGGTGCTCAGCCTGCAAGACCCCGACGGCAACACCGTCGAACTCTTCCTCGACCGCCGCACCTCAGGCGGGGCAGCCTTCTGGAGGGGGGAAACGGCTCCGCTTCCCGGCGATGGCGGTAAGCGGTAAGCCCTCAGCCGTCAGCAATAGGCTAGTGGCTGCTCCACCCTGTCCCTCCCCGCACACGGGGAGGGTTTATCCCCCCCAGCCCCCCTTGCTAAGGGGGGTGACATGGCGTCTTGCGTTTGGCGTCTTGCGTCTTGCGTTTGGCGTCGTGCGTACGACGTAAGACGTCCGACCCGCATCAGACGTACGACCCGCATCAGACATCCGACCCGCGCCCAGCGCCCAGCGCCCGGCCCCCGACCACCGCCCCCCTCTAAACATCCCCTTCTCACCCCAGGCGTATACTTGTACCCGGTAAAAGGGGGAATAAAGTGCGCCGACTGCTGCGTCTTTTGGGTCGCCTGTTGCTTTTTGCCGTCGTCCTGGTGGTCCTGGCCGGAGGGGTGGGGTGGCTGTGGCTGCGCGGGGCCACGCTGCCCCAGCAGAGCGGGCGCCTGGCCCTGAAGGGGCTCATGGCTCCGGTGGAGGTGCTGCGCGAGCCCAGCGGGGTGGTGCACCTCAAGGCCCAGAGCGAGGAGGACCTGTTCTTCGCGCTGGGGGTGGTGCACGCCCAGGACCGGCTGTGGCAGATGGAGTTCCAGCGCCGGGTGGGGGCGGGGCGGCTGTCGGAGGTGGTGGGCGCGGCGACCCTCAGCCAGGACAAGTTCCTCAGGACCTGGGGCTTCTACCGCGCGGCCGAGCAGGGCTACGCCAGCCTCTCGCCGGAGGGCAAGGCCATCGTGGACGCCTACGTGGCCGGCATCAACGCCTACCTCCAGACCAACCCCCCGCTGCCCCTCGAGTACCGCCTGCTGGGCTTCCGCCCCGAGCCCTGGAAGCCCGCCGACGTGCTGGTGTGGGCCAAGATGATGGCCTACGACCTCTCCGGCAACTGGAGCGACGAGCTCCAGCGCTACCGGCTGCTGGCGAAAGGGGTCAAGCCCGAGCGCCTGGCCCAGCTCCTGCCGCCCTACCCGGCCGACGGCGTGACCATCGTCCAGGCCGCCGACCTGCCCCCCTTGCCCAAGCCTGCCC
>NZ_QXDL01000117.1:0-12818 GCF_003574345.1 Calidithermus terrae | reverse complement strand
GGGCGCTGGGGGAGGGGGTGCGGGTGGCGGGCTGGCGCGCCGACCCCCTGGGCGGCCTGCGGGTGGCGCTGGTGGAGGGCCTCGAGGAGCCGCCTCCCCCCAGCCCCTGGCCCGCGCTCGAGCCCGGCGCCCTGGGCGAGGCCGAGCTGCGCCCGTGGGTGCTGCGGGGCGTCTACGAGCGCCTGCAGAGCGGCCAGGGCCGCTTCATGGCCGATTTGCGCCCCGTGACCGCGCTCTTCCTGGCCTTCGACGGCATCGGCTACGACGAGGACGACGACGCGGGCATCCTGCTCGACGCCTACGTCCGCCGGGTCCAGGCCGTCGTCGCGCGCTACGGGGGCAGCCTGATCCAGCTCACCTTCGGGGACAAGGGCAGCTACCTCTACGCCGCCTTCGGGGCGCCGGTCGCCCACGACGACGACGCGGCGAAGGCGGTGACGGTGGCGCTGCAGCTGCTCGAGCCCCCGCCCAACCTCTCCTTCGTCCACTCCGTGCGCGCCGGGGTGGCCGAGGGCCAGATGTACACCGGCGCCTACGGCAGCGCCCTGCGCCGCACCTACGGGGCGCTGGGGGACAAGACCAACCTCGCCGGGCTGGGCCAGGTGGTCGGCCGCCGCCAGCACGTCGAGGGTGCCCCCGGCGATGGCGTCGATGCGCTGGATGCCGGGGTCGCCCAGGGCGAAGCGGCGCACCGGGCCCGTCGCCACCGCGGCCCGGATCGCCAGGGTGGCCGCGCCGCCCTCGAGGGGCACCGTCGCCACGGCGGGCATCGCCCGCTGCATCGCCAGCGCCGCCGCCAGGGCCCGCGCGCCGGCGTCGTGGTCGAACCAGGAGGTGAAGGCGTCGCCGCTGAAGCCCACCACGCTGCCGCCGTAGCGGTGGACCTCGGCGATGAGGACGTCGTAGACGGCGTTGAGCCGGTGGGTGAGCTCCTCAGCCCCCCGCTGGGGGCCCAGGGCCTGCGCCAGGGTCTCGGTCAGGCGGGTGAAGCCGGAGATGTCCACCGACAGCGCGGCGCCCCGGGTCCGGTCCGGCAGGCCCACCCCCCGGGCCAGCGCCTGCCGGCGGTCGGCCGGGAGGTAGGCGGCTAGGGCTTCCATGGCCCCAGGACCGGAGAATTCGGATGGCCCACAATTCTACACCTCGCTGGAATCGCTGACCCGTCCAGTCTACATCACAACGCGCACGCCCGGGCGGCTCGGGGGCGGGCGGCTCGAGCGATCGGGGAGAGTCTGAACTCGTACGGGCCCTGAGCACTTAGGGAGTGATCGGTAACGCCATGTCCGCCCTCGTTGGCCGGGCTTGCCGTGCCCGTGGCGTGGCACACGCCTCAGCCGCCCCCAGCGAGCCTCAAGTTCGTGACCGGAACGTGGGGCAGTCCGTGGGGGGTCATCCGTCACAGAAAAAATCCTTCTCGTGCCTGGACTGAGGTTCGCCTATGCGTAGGAAACGTTAAAACTATGTCGCAGCAACCTTTTCACCGCAGCCCTGCTCGGCGCGACCGACCGGTTTTCGGCACCCTGCCGCGGCCGCTGGCCTGCACTTTGTGGGCGCACCCGTACTACCCCACCCTTTTGGCTTCGGGCGCTGGGAAAGGTTCTAGCGAAAGTGAATTGGCTAGGTCTGTGCGTCCTTTAGGAGCCGTTCAAGCCGGTGCCGGCCGGGGCTGTCTTGAATCACTTTTCGCTGATTGTCCCTAATCTGGCAGGAGCGTTGCGCTTTTGTTGCGGTCGAGAAGTAGCTTCGGCTTACTTCCGCGGCAAATCCTGGCCGACGGAGGTTTACGCTTCAACCCGTCAGAAGTCACCGATCAAGGAGGTGAGCCAAGACCGCGTGATCTACACCCCCGCCGATCTCCAAAACGCAGGTTGTCGCCCCTCACGAGGCGCAGACGCCCGAGTTGGCCTGTTTCGTTCCGTACGCGCGTCGCACCCCGATATGGTTCAGCTCCCGATAGTCACTTCAACCAAAACACGGGTTTTGTTGACACGCGCAACGGGCGGACGGCTGTTTTTTATAGTTCCGTCTCACGCCCGGCACCCCGGGGGCCAACAGCCGCCGGGAAAGCATGAGCCACGAGCACAACTGTTTGGTTTAAGCACTGCGCCCGTTCTCGAGCGAGTGAATGAAAGACAAGGCTACGGATCGTTTTGGCTGTTTACCCCGTGGAATGGCTATGACACCCCACACTGCCGATAGCACGGAAGAAATTAGCCTCGAGCGCTTAATCCCGCTGCTGCTACGGGCCATCCGGTGGGCCCTACCGGCGGCTTTGCTGAGCGCTACCGTCACTTACTTCGCTCTCAAGCAACAACCCCTCGTGTACGAGTCGGCCAGCAGCCTGGTGGCCGTTCAACCTGGCCCACTGGGCTCCGCCGGCTCCTTCACCACCCCGCTGGTCAGCGTGGCCCCCCTGGACCCCCAGGCCTACAAGGAGGCGGCGCTCAGCACACAAGTTCTCGGCCAGGCGCTGGCGATGGCCGGGGAGCCGGAGGGCCCGCAGGCCCTGATGCGGTTGCGTCAAGCCGCCAAGGTCAGGACCGTGGATGGGCGCCAGTCCAGCATCATCACGCTGCGCGTGAGGGACCGGGACCCGGCGAGAGCCGCGCGGCTAGCCAACGCCTGGGCGGCCGCGCTACGGGGCTGGGAGGACCAGCGCGCCCGCGAGCACTTCACCCGCTACCGGCGCTCAGTGGAGGCCCAGCTCGAGGCCATCCTCACCGAGATCCGCCAGGCCCGCCAGCTCAAGGACCCCGACCGCCTGCGCAGCCTGGACGCGCTGCGCGGCAACCTGGCGCGCGACCGCGACCTCGCCCACGCCCTGGAGGAGAGCGCCGTAGGCTTGCTCGCCCTGCTGGAACACGCACAAGTTCCCCTCGCGCCCTCCGCACCCCGGCCGCTCCTCGGCGGGGCTGCGGCCGCGGTTATCGCCTCTTTGCTGTTTTTCGGGTTCGTCCTCCTCCGGGAAGCCCTGGTCCGGGC
Organism: Calidithermus terrae; assembly: GCF_003574345.1. Classification (NCBI taxonomy): domain Bacteria; kingdom Thermotogati; phylum Deinococcota; class Deinococci; order Thermales; family Thermaceae; genus Calidithermus; species Calidithermus terrae. The sequence goes on along the minus strand of NZ_QXDL01000117.1, from coordinate 9,836 downwards.
AGTCCGGGACTCGGAGGAGGCCGCCCGGGTGACCGGCCTGCCGGTCCTGGGCGAGTTCCCCAGGATGCCGCCCAACGGCAAGCGCGAGCTGCCCGCCGAGGCCGCCGCCTTCCTGCGCACCGGCGTCCACCACGCCCTCGCCGACAGGCACCCCAAGGTGGTCCTGGTGACGAGCCCGGAGAAGGCCGAGGGCAAGTCGAGCGTGGCCATCGCCTTGGCCCGCGCCTACGCCCGCGCCGACCTCCCGACGCTGCTCGTCGACGCCGACCTGCGCAGGCCGGTGGTGCACCGCGAGTTCGGGATCGCGAAGGGGTGGGACCTGGTCGAGAGCCTCAGGGACTTCACCTACTCCGTCCACGCGCACCCGGTGGCGCCCAACCTCGAGGTGCTCCCCTGCCTCGAGGCCCCGGAGAACCCGGCCGAGCTGCTGGCCGAGCACTGGCGCGACTTCCTCAACAACCTCGTCCACACCGGCCGGTACAAGGTCGTCGTCGTCGACTCCCCCCCGGCCCTGGCCGTCAGCGACGCCCTGATCCTCGCGCCCCACGCCTCCGGGGTGCTGGTGGCCGTCAGCGAGGGGGCGACCGACCGCAAGCGCCTGGAGGCCACCCTCGAGGTGCTGTCGCGGGTGGGGGCGAGGGTCGTGGGGCTAGCCATGACCAACCTGCGGCGCGGGCCGGCGGCCTCCGGGCAGTTCACCTACGGCTACGGGTACGGCTACGGCCCCGTAGCCGTAGCCGACCGGAAGGAGCATAAGGGCCTGCCTAAGGCCGGCGGCCCCAAGTCCTCCTAGCCGACCGGGAGGACCGCAGGCCGACCAGATCAACAACCGCGCCGCACGGGGAGCCCTGCCCAGCCCCCGACCCGTCAGATTCTATTTTTATACTTATCACTTGCGTTTTAGGAGCTAAATATGTTATCATCGTAATCAGCAGAAGGCATACGGAGCAGACCGACGCCACGGCGTTGCGGGGTGGGCAGGCACCCCGGCGGGCCGGCCGTCATCCAGGAGGTCCCATGCGACGGGAAGTCACCCCCTCTCGAGAGCAGGAAGACCCCGCTCGAGCCCCCGGCCGCGCGGCCCGACCCCACCCCCACGTCCCGCCCGGGCTCGACGAGCCATTCCCGGGCTCGAGCGAGTGGTTCGCGGGGTGGTGCCCCGAGCCCGACGACCCGCCCTTGAGGGGACAAGCCGTGAACCTGCACCTGCGGCGCCAAGGAGGCAGCAGATGAGGAAAACCCGCTCCAAAGACGGCACCGTCATCGCGTTCGACCGGTCGGGCCAGGGCCCGGGGGTCATCCTCGTAGCGGGTTCCCTGCAGTACCGAGCCTTCGATCAGGGGATGGCCCGGCTGGCCCAACTGCTGGCGCCCTGCTTCACCGTGGTCAGCTACGACCGCAGGGGGAGGGGCGACAGCACGGACACGCCGCCCTACTCACTCGAGCGGGAGGTGGAGGACATCGAGGCCCTCATCGAGGAGGTCGGGGGCTCGGCGTTCTTGTGCGGGATCTCCTCGGGGGCCGCGCTGGCGATGGAAGCGGCCATCCGCTTGCCGGGCAAGGTCAGGAAGCTGGCCATGTACGAGCCCCCGTACAGCGACGACCCGGCTTCCAGGCAGTCGTGGAAGGCCTACACCCGCGAACTCGAGGCCTTGCTCGACGCCGGCCGGCGGGGGGAGGCGGTGGCGCTGTTCATGGGGCTGGTAGGGGCCACCGGCCAACAGATCGACGAGGTGCGCCACAGCCCCGTATGGCCGCTGTTCGAATCCGTCGCGCCCACCCTGGCCTACGACCACATCGCCATCCTGGGCGCGGAGGCCGGGGTGCCCGCCGGGCGAGCCGCCCAGGTGAGGGTGCCTGCCCTGGTGATGGACGGCGGGGCGAGCTTCCCCTTCATGCACGTCACCGCGCTGGCGCTGGCCGAGGCGATCCCCAATGCCCGGCACCTTACCCTCGATGGCCAGACCCACGAGGTGACGGCCGAGGCCTTGGCCCCCGTGCTGGTCGAGTTTTTCAGCGGTTAAGACGTGCTTGTGCCGCGGCCTCAGGCCCCGGAGCGCCGCTGCCAGCGGCACATCTTGCCCTGCCCACCGCGGGCTTAAGCGGTGCTTGCCGGGAAGCGACGAGGGCCGGGGGACAGCCCCCGGCCCCGGCGCGGGGTGGTTTACCCCCGAGGCGGGATGTTCTGGTTGCGCCGGAAGAGGTTGCCGGGGTCGTAGCGGCGCTTGACGGCCACCAGCCGTTCCCAGGTCGGGCCGGGGTAGGCCGCGCGGACCCGCTCGGCCCCCTCGTCGCCCAGGAAGTTGACGTAGGCGCCGCCGTCGCCCTGGCGCAGGGCCGCCGCGAAGCCCTTCACCCAGGCCTCCTGCTCGGCCCGGTCGTGGGGGCCGTAGAAGGCGGCGACGTTGGCCATGACGCGGCGGCCGCGGTGGGCGAAGGCGGTGGCCCCGGCGCTCACGCGGGCCATCGCCCCGCCCAGCACCCGAAGCTGCGCCACCCGCACGGCGGCGGTGGAGGAGCGGAGGTGCTCGAGGACCGTCTCGGCCACGCCCCGGTCAACCGCGTCGAGGAACATCGTGCGCGCCACCGCCGTCGGGCGGTAGCCCTCCTCCTCCGGCGGGTAGAGCTCGGGGTAGCGCATGGGGCGCAGCAGGTCCGCGAGGGGCGGGGCCAGCCTGCGGAAGGGGGCCAGGGCCCGCTCCCCGGCCTCGGCGTCGCCCGCGTAGGCCATCAGGGCCATCACCACCAGCTTGCCGTGGTGCTCGGCGGGCACGAAGGGCAGCGGCGGGGCGGGCATCACGTTGACGATGGCCGACAGCTCCTCGGGCGCGGCCTCGGCCTCGGCGATGAAGCCGGCGATGACCCCGGGCGTGGCCGGGAGCAGGAGCACCCCGCCCACCACGGCGTCCACCGGGTGCAGCCGGAACTTGAAGCGGGTCACGACCCCGAAGTTGCCCCCGCCCCCGCGGAGGGCCCAGAAGAGGTCGGGGTGGTGCTCCTCGTCGGCGTAGAGGAGCTGCCCGTCGGCGGTCACGACCTCGGCGGCGAGCAGGCTGTCGACGGTGAGGCCGTGCTTGCGCACCAGGTAGCCGATCCCCCCGCCCAGGGTGATCCCCCCGATCCCCACCGATCCGGTGTCGCCGAACCCGGTCGCCAGGCCGTGCGCCCCGGTGGCCTCGGTGTACTCGCCCGCGGTCAGGCCGGCCTCGGCCCAGGCCGTGCGAGCCTCCACGTCGACGTCCAGGGCCTTCATGCCGCGCAGGTCGAGCACGACGCCCCCCTCGACGGTGCTGTGACCGGCGGCGCTGTGCCCCCCGCCGCGGACGGCGAGCTCGAGGCCGCTCTCCCGCGCGAACTCGACGGCCCGGGCCACGTCCTCGGCGTTCGCGGCCCGCAGGATCACCGCCGGCCGGGCGTCGATGCCGCCCATGAAGACGGCGCGGGCCTCGTCGTAGCCCGGGTCGTGCGGCTCGATGACCCGGCCGGTGAAGCTCTCGCGCAGCCGGGAAATGGGGAGGGCGGGGTGGGCCTGGGCCGAGGGGGAGTGAGGTTCGTTCGCCATGAAATTTCCTCCTGCTCTTGCTCGAAGGGCCATTCTCCTGTCTGTGGCATACTGGTTATATCTATTACGATGATAACATATCAAGGTTCTAATTTGCAATCCTTTACTACGGAAACCGTAGTCTAGTGCGGCCATCCCGCGGAGGAGCCCCGATGGCCGGTGCGCCTAGCTCCCGCAACCCTGCCGCCCCTTGCGCCCTGCCGAGCGGGAGAAGAGCACGTCCAGCAGCGTCCGCCACCCCTCCTTCACCCGCTCGCGCGCCAAGCGGCGCAGCATCGCCCGGTGGAGCCGCTCCTGCTCGAGGCGCTCGAGGATCGCGCGGCCGAGGTCGGTCATAGGGCCCTCCTGCGGCCCCGCGGTGTCGCCGCCGCTGCGCCCAGGGCCGCTCCCTGGGGCAGCCCCGCGCCCACTCGGTGCAGGTTAGCGGCTGTGCCCTGGCCGCGCCTCGGGCTTAAGGCGGAGGCGGAACTGCGGGCCGGGCGGACAGGAACAGGGGGCTTAGGTCCGGGGCGCTCGAGGCCCGGTCGGCGCCAAGCGTTCTCGTTCATGCCTCGAGGTTAGGCCCGGCCGCCGCCGCGGGGGAATGGCCCGGTTAAGGGAGTTCAGGCATATTCGCCTCACGGCGTGAGGGCTAACTTGGTCACATGAGCCGCCGGAAGAAATCCCTCGACTCCAAGGACCTCACCATCCTGCGGGCTCTACGGGAGAACGCCCGCCTGCCCTACAAGGAGCTGGCCGAGCGCCTGGGCATGGCGGTGCCCAGCGCGATCGAGCGGGTGCGCCGCCTCGAGGACGCCGGGGTGATCACCGGCTACCGCGCCGAGGTGGACCCGGCCGCGCTGGGTCTGCCGGTGGCGGCCTGGGTGCGCCTGAGCGACCTGCGCGGCGACCCGGAGGCGCTGGCCCGCGCCCTGCCGCGCATGCCCGAAGTGCAGCAGGCCTACCGCTCGACCGGCGACGCCTGCTACGTGCTGCTGCTGCGGGTGGCCTCGCTGGAGCACCTCGAGCGCCTCCTCGACTCCCTTGGCCGCTACGGCCAGACGCACACCGCGCTGGTGGTCTCGGCGGTGCTCGAGGGCCCGACCCTTCCGCCGCCTGGGGATTAAGCCCGTGGGCATGGGAGCCGGGCGGGAGGCCCGGCCCCGCCCTCGCTGCCGGGCGGCGGCGGAACAAGGCCGCAGAGTTGTAGCGTTGATTGGCGGAGATCGCAGCGAGATCCTCAGCGTGGCTGGAGGTTGACGCTCAGAGCTCCCCGTACCCCATCCGGTGGCTCTCCCCTACTCGGCCACGCGCCTCGCGCCACTCGTGGGCCAGCAGCGAGCAGCAGGCCATGTCCACGAAGCCATGAGCCCGCCGCAGTCCCAGGGTTGCGAGGAACGCCTTTGGCCGTGAATCCCCCCTTCAAACCCGTAGTTCGGCACCGTCCACGGCAGGCGCTGGCGTTGGCGCCTCCCAGTCCACCGTGTAACCGTAGATCGGCTGTGCTGCCCTTTCAGCGGCCCGGAGAAACACCGGCATCAGCAGGTCTCGGACCCGGCCCATGACCGGGTGGGGAATCTTGAGGTCGCCGTTACGCCGGGACTGCCGCACGACCTGCTCCACCCGCCCCTTCCGCAGCCTTTGGAAGGCGGCGAGGGCCGGCTCGAGGCCCCGTATGTCCCGCAGGCATTTGGCCAGCACAGCGGCGTCCTCCAGGGCCAGCGAGGCCCCCTGCCCGGCGGAGGGTGAGGTGGCGTGGGCGGCGTCCCCGACCAGGCAGACGGGGCCTTTGTGCCAAGCGGGCAGGGAGGGCATGTCGCGGAGGGGCCACTTGCCCAACCCCTCCGCCTCGGTCGAGCGGATGATCTCCACGACCGGAGCCGGGTCGCCCGCGTGCAGTTCCAGCAGCCGCTGTTTCCACACCGCCGGGGCGATGGCCTTCAGCTCCTCGCGGGTGGGTTCTCTGGCCCAGGGCACGTTGCTGAACCAGTACACCTCGCCGGAGGGCCTGACCACGTAGCCGAAAAAGGCCTTATGGCCGAAGATCATGTGCTGAGGGCCGCTGTGGGCACGCAGGCTGGGCAAGAAGGTAAAGCCCCCCGTGTCCACCAAGCCGGTGTAGCGGGGTCCGGGGGACTGGGGGAGGATGATCCGACGGGTGCTGGAGTTGATCCCGTCGGCCCCCACCAACACCTCCCCCTCTGCGCTGGTGCCGCCCGCGAAGCGCGCGACTACGCCCTCCTGGCCCAAAACCTCGAGGCCCTCCAGCCGCCGCCCGTAATGGACGGGGATCCCCTGGCGCGCCACCTCGCCCTGCAACACCCGGAAGATCTGCGCGCGCTTGAGGACTTGGCCCCGCGCCCCGTAGCGCTCCAGGTCGCTCCGGTTATCGAGTTCGCCGATCCGCCGGCCTTTTTGGTTGTAGAAGACCATCCCGGTGGCCGGGAAGCCGTCTTGCTCGAGGGGGCGGTCGAGCCCGAGCTCCTTCAGCACCTTCACCCCGTTGGGGGCCAGGTACAAGAAGGCCCCAGCATCCACCCCGAGCGCGCTCCTGGCCTCGTAGATCTCCGGATCGAAACCCGCCCGTTTGAGGAACAGCGCCAACGCCGTCCCCGCGAAACCGCTGCCGATAATGAGCACCTTTCTTACCATCATTAAGCCTCCTTCTGACTGGCCGTGGACGAGCCGCGAGGGCGTTCATGCTCCCGCCTCGGTGATAGAATCTCAGCAGCTAAGTAGGCTTACCCTCTAACTATCTTAGCAGCTAAGATGTTTAGAAGGTAAGAGAAATGGGAGGCCATGTCAACCCCGAGACGTGAAGAGCTGCTCGAGCGCTTCTACCAGGAGATCAGCCGAAACAGCACCTGGACGGTGATCTACCACCAGGCCGTCGCTGCCAAGCTGGGGCTCAACCCCACCGACCTCAAGTGCGCCGGTCTCCTGCGCGAGACCGGCCCCGTCACCGCCGGCGAGCTCGCTGACCTGATGGCCCTGACCACCGGGGCCGTGACCGGGGTGATTGACCGCCTGGAGAAGGCGGGCCTGGTCGAGCGGCGGAAAGACCCCGCCGACCGCAGGAGGGTGGTCGTCCAGCTCACCTCCGACCCCGCGCGGCTGGCCGAGGGCGAGAAGGTGTTCAGCTCGTTGCGGGAGGCCACGGCCAAGGAGCTGACCGCGCGCTTCACCGACGAGCAGCTTCAGACCATTCTCGAGTTCATTAGCGCGAGCACCCGGATCATGCAGCAGGAGACGGCCAAGCTGCGCGAGGGCAACCCCGCCGCGAAGTAGCGGGCCTCCTCGGCGTGGGTCGTGCGGGGTGCGGCCAGCGCCGACAGGCACGTCCCCGCTCTGCCGCGTCCCCGTCGCCCTCCGGCCGCCCTGACCGGGGGCCCTATTGACAACCCGACGAGCAGGGTCTATATTCAAGGCACAAAAACGATTTCGGAAACGATTTTGGCACGTCACCCACGCCACGTTGTCGAAAGGGGGTCATGAACACACGCGTCTCCATCCAGGATGTGGCCCAGCTCGCCGGGGTCGCCGTGAGCACGGTCTCCAGGGTGCTCAACGGCTACCGCGACGTGTCCGAGGAGACCCGGGCCAAGGTGCAGCGCGCCGTCGAGCAGCTCGGCTACCGGCCCAACCAGGCCGCCCGCACCTTCCGCACCGGCAAGACCCAGTCGGTCTCGGTCCTGCTGCCCATGATCGGCACCGACTTTTATAACCGCCTGATCAACGGCATCGACCAGGGGCTCGCCCAGCGTGACTATGACGCCGGGCTCTTCCCCCTGCTGAGCCCGCGCCGCCTCGAGCGCTACCGCAACCCCTCCGCACCCCCCTACAACGCCGACGGCCTGATCCTGGCCTCGCTCAACCCCGACCGCCTCTTCGAAGGCGGCAAGATCCCGGCTGCCCTCCCCACCGTCCTCGTCGACATCGCCCACACCGCTTACGACAGCGTGACGGTGGACCACGTCGAGGGGGGTTACCTCGCGGGCCGGCACCTCCTCGAGCGCCCCGCCCCGACCTTCGTGGTCATGATCGAGGAGCGCTTCGACACCCCCTTCGCCAGCGGCGTCTTCCGCGAGCGCCTCAGGGGTTTCCGCCGGGCCCTGGAGGAGGGCCCGGTCGAGCTGCCCAAGGACCACGTCGTCACCGTAGAGTTCAGTTGGGATGGCGGGCGCCTGGCGGCCCAGGAGATTCTGCGCCGGCTTGACGGCCCGGCCAATATCTTCGCCACCTGCGACCTGCTGGCCCAGGGGCTCATCGACGAGTTCGCCCACAAGGGCATCAAGGTCGGGGGCGAGGTGCGGCTGGTGGGCTACGACGACCAGCCCTGGGCCGAGGCCTACGGGCTGTCGACCGTGAAGCAGCCCATCGAGTCGATGGGGGGGCTGGCCGCGCGGCTACTGCTGCAACGGCTCGAGCGCCCCACCGCCGAGGTCACCCACCGGGTGCTCAGCCCGCGGCTGGTGGTGCGGGAGTCGTCCAGGGTCTAGGGGTGAGGCGCTTGCCGGGGCTGAAGCTCACGCCGCCAGGGAGCCGCCGATCGTATATAAACCCGCTGTCGAGAAGGAGGAAGGTATGAAAGCACACTGGCTCAAGGCGATCGCAACCACCGCCGTCGCGCTCCTCAGCCTGGGCACGGCGCAGAAGCTCACCTTCTGGCACTACTGGGACGGGGCCAACGGGCAGGTCCTGCAGGGCCTCATCGAGCGCTACCAGAAGGAGCACCCCGGGGTGACCATCGAGGCGGTGTTCGTGCCCGGCGGGGAGTTGCTGACCAAGCTGCAGACCGCCATCACCGCCCGGCAGACCCCCACCATGGCCATCTCCGACCTTGTGGCCATGCCCCTGCTCACCCGCAGCGGCGCGCTGGCCCCGCTCGACGGTTACATCCGCCAGAGCAACCTCAACCTCGCCGATTACTTCCCCGGTCCCCTGGTCTACGGGCTCTACCAGGGCAAGCGCTACAGCCTGCCGGTGAGCGCTTCCAACCTCGGGCTGTTCTGGAATAAGAACCTCTTCCGGGCTGCCGGGCTCGACCCCAACCGCCCCCCGCGCAACTGGGACGAGCTCTTGCGCTACGCCAGGCAGATCAAGGAGAAGACCGGCAAGTGGGGCCTCGAGCTCTTCACCCAGGGCGGCGAGGGCACCACCTGGCAGACCCAGGTGTACTTCTGGGGTGCGGGGGCCGAGTTCCTGGGCGCCAACAACACCGCCCCGGCCTTCAACTCGGCCCAGGGCGTGCGGGCCCTGCAGTTCCTGGTGGACCTGGTGCAGAAGGAGAAGGTGGCCCCCGTGGCCCCGTGGGGCCTCTTCGGGCGCGGCGAGGCCGCGATGGTGATGGACGGCTCGTGGATGACGCAGTTCTTCCCGCAGCAGGTGAACTTCGAGCTCGGGGCGGCCGCCTTCCCCTTCGCCCCGGGCGGGCGCCCGGCCACCAACATGGGCGGCGAGCAGATCTTCATCTTCCAGAACGCCGACGCGGCCACGGCCACGGCCGCCTGGGACTTCATCAACTGGTTCAGCAGCACGCCCGTGCAGGTGGAGTGGGACCGGGGCACCGGCTTCCTGCCGGTGCGCCGCTCGGTGGCGAACGACCCGGCCTACCGGGCCTGGGTGAGCAACGCCCGCCCCCTCATGCGGCCCTTCGTCGACTCGATGGCCTTCGCCAAGCCCCGCCCGCCGGTGGCCCGCTACCCCCAGATCTCCGACGTCTTCGCCCGGTACATCCAGGAAGCGCTGCTGGGGCGCCTGAGCCCCAAGGAGGCGCTCGACCGCGCGGCCCAGGAAGTCACGCCGCTGCTGCGCTAGCGCTGAGGAGCTTGCGGTGAGCGAGGTTCGCCTCCAGCAAACGCCTTCCAGAGCCTCGCGGTGGGGGCGAACCCTGGGCGAGTGGCCCGCTGTCCTGTTCTTCCTGCTGCCCACGGTGGCGGTGCTGGGTACCTTCAACTTCTACCCGGCGCTCTACTCGCTCTACCTATCGCTCTTCGAGTGGAACGGCCTCTCCCCCACCCGCGAGTTCGTGGGGCTGGCCAACTACGCGCGGCTGCTGGCCTCCGGGGAGTTCTGGAATTCGCTCCGGGTCACCCTGCTCTACGCGGGCGGGGTGACCCTCCTAGCGCTGGCTGTCGGCCTGGGGGTGGCCGTGCTGCTCAACCAGCCCATCCGGGGGCAGGCCGTCTACCGGGTGCTCTACTTCCTGCCGGTGATCACCCCCACCGTGGCCAGCGGGGTGGTGTGGAAGTACCTCTTCGACCCCACCCAGGGGGTGGTGAACCGGGGGCTGGCG
>NZ_QXDL01000116.1:0-12906 GCF_003574345.1 Calidithermus terrae | reverse complement strand
ACCGCCCCCACCACCCCCGTTCCCGGGATCTTTCCCGCAGGCCGCGAGGGCGAGGAGCGCTAAGGCCAGGAGTGCTCGAGCCGGGTGCCAATGCGTCATGGAAAACCTCCTAAAATGCCGGCCTCATCCTAAGGCGGCGTGGCGTGCCGCCGCCTTAAACCGCTTTAAGACTTCCTTAGAGCCGCGCTCAGGAGAAGCCCTCCACACGCCGGGTAGGCGACGGTTACGATGGAGGCATGGCGAGCTTCAAAGCCCTCGTGGTCGAATCCGGCGACCCCTACACCGCCCTGCTGCGCGACGTCTCCCTCGACGAGCTTCCCCCCGGCGAGGTGCTGGTGCAGGTGGCCTACTCCAGCCTCAACTACAAGGACGGCCTCGCCGTCACCGGCGCGGGCAAGGTGATCCGCAGCTTCCCCATGGTCCCGGGCATCGACTTCGCGGGGACCGTCCTCGAGTCGGCCTCGCCCGACTTCCGCCCCGGCGACGAGGTGGTGCTCACCGGCTGGGGCGTGGGCGAGCGGCACTGGGGCGGCCTGAGCCAGATGGCGCGGGTCAAGGCCGAGTGGCTGGTGCCCAAGCCCGAGGGCCTGAGCCTGCACCAGACCATGGGCATCGGCACGGCCGGCTTCACCGCCATGCTGTGCGTGATGGCCCTCGAGGAGCACGGGGTGGGGCCAGAGGGCCGGGAGGTGCTCGTCACCGGCGCGGCGGGCGGGGTGGGCAGCATCGCGCTCGCGGTGCTCGCCAAGCTGGGCTACCGGGTGGTGGCCGCCACCGGCCGCCCGCAGGAGCGGCCCTACCTCGAGTCCCTGGGCGCTGCGGAGGTCCTCGAGCGCGCCGTCCTCACCGCCCCTGCCAAGCCCCTGGAGTCCGAGCGCTTCGCCGGGGCCGTGGACACCGTGGGCGGCGCGGTGCTCGCCGGCGTGCTGCCGCGCGTCGCCTACGGCGGCAGCGTGGCGGCCTGCGGCAACGCGGGCGGGGCCAAGCTCGAGACCACCGTCTTCCCCTTCCTCCTGCGCGGGGTCAACCTGCTGGGCGTGGAGTCGGTGATGTGCCCCCGCGAGCGCCGCCTGCGGGCCTGGGAGCGCCTGGCCCGGGACCTGCCCCTCAACCTCCTCGACGCCAGCGTCCAGACCGTGGACCTCGCCGCCGTGCCCGAGCTCGCCCAGCAGATCCTCGCCGGGCAGGTGCGCGGCCGCGTCGTGGTTGATCTGGGCGCCTGAAGCCCTGCTACGATAGCTCCAGGCAAGCCCGCTTGCCGAGGGGAACTTGAAAGCTGGGCTCGAGACACTTCCGGGGGCTCGAGGGGCAGTTTTGCTCGGTAGGACCAAGTGTTTTCCCCGCGTGCGCGGGGATGGACCGACCTCGGCCAGCTCCAGCCCGCGCAGCCGCCCGTTTTCCCCGCGTGCGCGGGGATGGACCGCCGGCGCTCGAGGCCCTTGAGGTCGCCGCTGAGTTTTCCCCGCGTGCGCGGGGATGGACCGCCTAAAGCGAAAAGCCTAAAGCAAAAAGCCTAGTTTTCCCCGCGTGCGCGGGGATGGACCGCTGGCCCAGGGCGAGATGGGCATCGGCGAGTTGTTTTCCCCGCGTGCGCGGGGATGGACCGATGGCCTCGGGCAGATCGAGGCGGGCGGCCTCGTTTTCCCCGCGTGCGCGGGGATGGACCGCGGCCTCGAGGGCCGGGAAGAAGCGGCGGTAGGTTTTCCCCGCGTGCGCGGGGATGGACCGGGGATGCGGCGCTGCTTGAGGTAGTTGAACACGTTTTCCCCGCGTGCGCGGGGATGGACCGCGTTAGGGAAGGGGAAGGAGAAGGAGGGTCACGTTTTCCCCGCGTGCGCGGGGATGGACCGGTCGGGCGCTGGCGGTCGAGGGCGACGAGGCGTTTTCCCCGCGCACGCGGGGATGGACCGTTCCCCATTTACTCCCCCTGTTGGCGGGCGGCGTTTTCCCCGCGCACGCGGGGATGGACCGTGGGGGGTGAGTAACGATGGCCCGTCCCGCCCGTTTTCCCCGCGCACGCGGGGATGGACCGACCCCGCCGCGCTCGACGGGCTGGAAGGCGGGGTTTTCCCCGCGCACGCGGGGATGGACCGCCCAAGTCCTTCGTCCGCACGGTGGCCGTCACATTTTCCCCGCAGAGGCGGGGATGACTACGACTGTAGGGGGCGCAACGCGTTGCGCCCCCTACGCTGTTTTTAGGGTCTCTCGTTCAGATCGTGAAGCCCAGGGGGATCACCGTGACGCTGTCGCCCACCTTGGCGCTCGCGCCGGCCTCGAGCACCACCAGGGCGTTGCCCTCGACCATCGAGCGCAGCACGCCGCTCGACTGGTTGCCGGTGCTCTCGACGGTGAAGCCCTGGGGGGTCCAGCGCAGGACGCCCCGGCGGTAGACGCGCTTGGAGGGGTTGGCGCCGAAGGCGGTGGCGGCGGCGGCCTGCACCCCGGCGTAGGGGGGGTCGGTGCGGCCGAGCAGCTTGAACAGCAGCGGCCGTCCGAAGAGGTGGAAGACCACCATGCTCGAGACCGGGTTCCCCGGCAGCCCCAGCACCGGCAGCCCGCGGTAGTCGGCGAAGAGCACCGGCCCGCCGGGCTGCAGCTTGACCCGCCAGAAGTGGATGTTGCCCTCGCTCTCCAGCAGCCGCCGCACGAGGTCGTACTTGCCCATCGAGACCCCGCCCGAGGTCAGGAGCAGGTCGAGCTGGCCGACCCCGGCCAGGCCGCGCTTGAGCACCTCGAGGCTGTCGGGGACCTTGCCCAGCACCACCGGCTCGCCCCCGGCGTCCTGCACCTGCCCGACTAAGGCGTAGCTGTTGGAGTTGTAGACCCCGCCGTAGGGCAGCGGCTGGCCCGGCTCCACCACCTCGTCGCCCGTGGAGAGGATGCCCACTCGAGGGCGGCGCACCACCGGCAGGCTGGGGTAGCCCATGGCGGCGGCGAGCGCCACCCGGGCCGCGTTCAGCCAGGCGCCGCGGTGCAGGTAGACCTCGCCTAAGCGCAGGTCGTCGCCGCGGTGGCGGATGTCGGCGGCGTTGGCCGGCTTGAGAAGCCAGACCCCGGTGCCGTCGCGCACGGTGTCCTCGACCCGTACCACCGCGTTGGCCCCTTTGGGGACGGGCGCGCCGGTGTAGATCGCCACCGCCTGCCCCGGCCGCACCTCGCCGGAGAAGGGCCGTCCCGCCGGGGCCTCCCCCACGACCTCCAGGCGCACCGGCGTCGAGACCGAGGCCGTGATGGTCTCCTCCCCGCGCACCGCGTAGCCGTCCACCGCGCTGTCGTCGGCGTCGGGGTGGTACACCTTCGAGGCGAGGTCCTGGGCCAAGACCCGCTGGTAAGCCTGGTTCAGCGGGACCGCCTCGCTCTCGGCAATGGGCCGGACCTGGCTCAGAATGGACTCGAGGGCATCTTCGACGCTAATGTTCTGGCGCATCCTTACCAGTTTAAACCGGGGGTATAGCGGGGGGGCAGGTGTCGAAGGTATAGCGCCGATAGCCGATAGCTGATAGCCGAACGCCCAACGCCGGGCGCGGGTCGTACGTTGTACGTCCTACGCCGTACGCAAGACGCAAGACGCAAAACGCAAGACGCGAAACGCCCCTCCCTCCGGCCGGAGGGAGGGGCAGGGGGTGGGTGGGACGGCTGACGGCTGAGGGCGGACGGCGGTGAGCCGTCCGCCACGAGCCACGGGCCTCCCTACACCCCGATATCCCGCTGGCGGAAGCGCAACAGGCCCAGTGCCAGCACCAGCAGGGTGAGGCCCAGCAGGATGGCGGTGTAGCCCCAGTCGAAGCCGTTGCGCAGGGGCTCGTAGCCGGTCGCGAGGTAGAAGGGGGAGAGCTTCTGGCTGTCGGCTAAGTCCTTGTTGAGGGGGGCGAGGGCGTTCCAGAGGTAGGTCACTACGGCGGTCAGGGAGGCCAGGCCGAGGGCCGCGGCCCGCCGGCCGTTCCAGGCGCCCAGCGCCAGGGCGAGCCCGCCGAAGAGCAGGCCCAGCAGGAAGCTCCCGCTGACCGCGGCGAGCTGGTGGCTGAGGGGCAGGCTGACGCCCACCGCCTGCAGGCCGAGCCACACGCTCAAGAAGAGGAGGAGGCTCGAGAACAGCAGCGCTACCACCAGCACGCCGAGCTTCTCCAAAAACAGCCGGGTGCGGCCCACCGGGTGGGCGGCGACCACCTCGAGCTGCCCCCGCTCCTCCTCGCCCGCGATGGTCGCCGAGCCGATGCCCACGCCCTGGATGATCAGCAGCAGCGGCACCATCAGCGCGAAGAGCCGCCCTTGCAAGAAGCCTTCGGGGGTGAAGAGGTCCACTTGGTCGCTGACCCCGAAGGCGGCGAGCATGCCCTTGGGCATCGAATTGATCAGGCGTTGCAACTCCTGGCCGCTCTCCTGGATCGAGGGCAAAAACAGCACCGAGACCAGCGAGAGCGCGGCTAAGCCGATGCCGAAGCCCAGCAGGTTGCCCCGGCCCATGCGGAGGTTTTGGGTGAGGATGTGCATATCCGGCTCCTTGAAGCGCCTCAGGCGGCGCTGCGGGCGTCGTAGTAGGCGAGGAAGATCTCCTCGAGGCTGGGTTCTTGCGAGATGAAGTCGCGCACCCGGTGCTGGGCGGCGGCCTTGATCAGGGGGTCCAGGCTGCCCTGCACGGTGGCCTCGAGCCAGTCGCCCTCCGCCCGCAGGTCCTTGAGGCCGGGCACCTGGGCCCACTCCTTGGGGTTGATGGCTTCGGCGAAGCGGATGCGCACCCGGCGCAGCGAGCGCTCGGCCAGCTCGTGAATGGCGCTCACCGCCACCAGCCTCCCCTCGCGGATGATGCCCACCCGGTCGCACAGCGCCTGCACCTCGCCCATCACGTGCGAGGAGAGAAAGACCGTGGCCCCCTCGCGCCGCACCTCCTGCACCAGCTTCTGGAACTCGGCCTGCAAGAGCGGGTCGAGGCCTGAGGTGGGCTCGTCGAGGATGAGGAGCTCGGGGCGGTGCATGAAGGCCTGCACCAGCCCGATCTTCTGCTTGTTGCCCTTGGAGAGGGTGCGAAGCTTGCGGGTGGGGTCGAGGGCGAGGCGCTCGAGGAGCCCGTTCAGGTAGGCCGCGTCGAGCTTGCCCCGCAGTCGGCCGAAGTAGCGCAACAGCTCCCAGCCGGTGAGGCCGTCGTAGAGGTTGAGCTCGCCGGGCAGGTAGCCGACGCGCCGGCGCAGGGCCGGGTTGTCCCGCACCGGCTGGCCCAGCACCCAGGCCTGGCCGCCGCTGGGCCGGATCAGGTCGAGCAGCAGGCGTATGGTGGTGGTCTTGCCCGCGCCGTTGGGCCCGAGGAAGCCGAAGACCTCGCCGGGCTTCACCTCGAGGTCGAGCTCCACCACCCCCCGCCGCCTGCCGTAATGCTTGCTGAGTTTTTCCGTCCGGATCGCGCTCATGAAGGTCTCCTTACCGCGCTCGCGGCAGATCGGCTGCCTCTGGGGCAGTGCGGGTTTTCCGGGTTCGAGCCCCCGGGCCGTGGGGTTCAGGCGGTGGGCTGGGCCTCCTTGCCGCGCTGGGCCTCGAGCCGCCGGATCAGCTCGCCGAGCTCCTGCTCGAAGAAGGCGTAGAGGTCGCGCATCTCCTCCAGCCGCACCTTGCGCTCGGGCGGGGCCGTCTCCATCAGCTTGAGGCCCTTGTCGGCCAGGACCCGGAAGGCGCTCAGGCTCGCCATGCGGGTCTTCATCAAATCGGTCCAGGCGCCGGGCTTGATGCGGTAGAAGTCCTGCCGGCTGCCCCGCCTCGAGACCCGCTCGATGAGCGAGAACTGCGTGAGCATGCGGGTCATGGTGCTGACGGAGGCCTTGCTCGCACCCAACTCTTGAGCCAGTTGCGCCGCGCTCTGCTCCGGCGGGTCGCAGACCATCAGCCAGCCCAGGATGCGCCCGGCGATGCGGGGCAACCCCGCCGACTCGTACATCAGCGCGAACTCCTCGACGTATTGGTGCAGGGCGTCGGTCATACAAGGAGTTTAGTGCTTTCGGTAAGTTTAGTCAATACTGAACGTTCGAAAAGAAGATTCGTCCGCGAGGGTTGGGAAACTCAGGTCCTGTAGCTCTTGGCTTGTCGAGGGCCAAAGCGTCTCGCGTATTGCGTTCGGCGTTCGGCGTATGACCCGCGCCCGGCGCTCGGGTATCAGCCATCAGCTATCAACTATCGAAGCTCACGTCTGAGCCAGCAGCAGGTCGGCGGCCTTCTCCCCGATCATGATGGCGGGCGCGTTGGTGTTGCCCCGGACCACCCCGGGCATCACCGAGGCGTCGGCCACGAAGAGGTTTTCCGCGCCCAGCACCTTCAGCCGCTCGTCCACCACCTGCCCCATGCCGCAGGTCCCGGCGGGGTGGTAGAGGGTCTGCACGCTCTGCCGGACGTAGGCCTCGAGCTCCCCCCGCGTGCGGGCCGCGGCGCCCGGGTGAACCTCCTCGCCGCGGTAGGGGTCGAAGGCGGGCTGGCCGGCGATCTCGCGGGCGAGTTCCAGGCCCCGCAACAGCACCTCGAGGTCCTCCCCCGCGCTGAGGTAGCGCGGCTGGATGCGCGGGGCGGCCTCGGGGTCGGCGCTCTTCAGCTCGATGAAGCCCCGGCTCCTCGGGCCGACGAGGGTCGGGCCGATGGTGAAGTAATGGCCCTGGGGGTGGGTGAAGCCGTGGTTGGCGAAGTAGGCGGGGCCGAAGTGGAATTGCAGGTCGGGGGCGGGGGCTCCGGGCAGCACCCGCACGAAGGCGCCGGCCTCGGCGATGTTGCTGGTGAGCAGGCCGTCGTGGGTGAGCGCGAAGCGCACGGCCTCGGGCAGGTTCTTCACCAGGGCCTGCGCCTCGGCCACGCTGCGCGGGGTCTCGCGGCGCAGCACCTTGCCCAGGGGCACCGCGTCGTCGAGGCTCACGGGCTTCTTGCAGCGCCAGATCACCGGCAGGGCCAGGTGGTCCCACAGGTTTTGCCCCACCGGCAGGTCGAGGCGGGGCTCGAGGCCGTGCCGGCGCAGGTGGTCGGCGGGCCCGATCCCCGAGAGCATCAGCAGTTGGGGCGACTGCACCGCCCCGGCCGCCAGGATCACCCCGCGCTCGGCGTGCAGGGCGTGGAGGGTGCCCTGGTGGCGCACCTCGACGCCGGCGGCGCGGGTGCGCTCGAGCAGCACCCGCTGCACCCGCGCCCCGGTCAGCACGGTGAGGTTGGGGCGGTGCAGCACCGGCTTGAGGTAGGCGCTGTAGGCCGAGTGGCGCTGGCCGTTCTTGCAGGTCACGTGCAAGAGCCCCACGCCCTCCTGATGGGGCCCGTTGAAGTCGTCGTTGCGGCGGAGCCCGGTCTGCACGCCCGCCTCCACGAAGGCGTGGGAGAGCAAGTTGGTGTAGCGCCGTACCTCCACGTTGAGCGGCCCGCTGTCGCCGTGGTACTCCGAAGGCCCCAGCGGGTGCGTCTCCATGCGCCGGAAGTAGGGCAGCACCTCGCGGTAGCCCCACCCCGGCTGCCCCCACACGTCGTAGTCGTAGGGGTTGCCCCGGATGTAGATCATGGCGTTGATGGCGCTGCTGCCCCCCAGCACCTTCCCCCTCGGCCAGTACAGCTCCCGCCCCGCCAGGTTCTCCTGGGGCTCGGTGTAAAACGCCCAGTCGGCCTCGGTCTTGAACAGCTTGTAGAACGCCGCCGGGGCCTGGTGCAGCAAGCCCCTCTCCACACCCCCCGCCTCGAGCAGCAGCACCCTCAAGCCGGGCCGCGCGCTCAGCCGGTTCGCCAACACGCACCCCGCCGACCCGCCCCCCACGATGATGTAGTCGTAGCTCGTCCGCACTTTTTGGCCGTCCTTTTGAACCGAGTATAAGGGGGAAGCGGGAAGCCATGAGCGGTAAGTAATACCGGGTTCAAAAAGATAATCATCCAACCCAGAACCCTGGAGGCTATCTTTTTGGACCCTAGAGCACACCCCTCCCTGACGGCCGGCGAAGAAAGCGTCTCCCTTCCAAGGGGCGGTATCGCCCTCCGCTACGCGGATAACTTCGGCCGGCCGCCCCGCCTTGGCGGGGCGGCGTCACCGTTCGGTGACGAACGGACCGAATCGGGTATAAGCCTTCAGCCGTCAGCTATCAGCCATCAGCTTGTGGCTCGTTGCCTGTGGCTCATGGTTGCCCCACCCCAACCCTCCCCGCGAGCGGGGAGGGTTTATCCCCCCTAACCCCCCTTGCTAAGGGGGGCAAAGAAAAGGCGTCTTGCGTCTTGTGTTTGGCGTTTGGCGTTTGGCGTACGACGTACGACGTACGACGCACGACGCGCGCCCCGCACCCAGCTACCGGCCATCGACGCCCTAAGGCTCACCCCCCAAGTCCAGGAGCCGGTCCGTCAGGCGGCCCCGGTCGGCCTCGGGGAGGGTTACACGGCCGGTGCTGGCGCTTTCCAGGATCTTGTTCTGCAGCTCGAGCGGGCTGGCGCCGGGGAGTTTTTGCCGCCACAGGGCCACGGCCCCGGCCACCAGGGGGGCGGCGAAGGAGGTGCCGCGGTTGGTGTCGCGCGGCTGGCCGTAGGCGTCGGTGGCCTTGACCAGGCTGCCGGGGGCCAGGAGGTCCACCCAGGCCCCGCGGTTGGAGTAGGCGGAGGGCTCGAGGGTGGCGCTGCCCGCGGGCTTGCGTACGGCCCCCACCGCGATCAGGCCGCCCAAGTCGAAGGCGGCGGGGTAGCTGCGGGGCTCGTAGAGGGCGCCGCGCAGGTAGTCGTCCCAGTCGTTGCCCGCCGAGGCCACCACCGTCACGCCCAGGGCGATGGCCTGCTTCAGGATCAGCTCGAGGACGTCGCGCTCGAAGCCGCCGGTGTCGCCGCCCAGGCTGAGGTTGAGGACCAGCGGCCTGAGGTCGCCCTTGAAGCGCGCATCGGCGTAGCCCAGCGCCCAGCACACCCCACGCACCACGTCGCTCGTGCGGCACCGGCCCTGCGGGTCGCACACCTTCACCGGCAGCACCTCGGCTCCGGGCGCCACCCCGAACTGGTTGCCGGCGGCCAGGCTCGCCACCTGGCTGCCGTGGCCCTGGGCCTGGCCCCCGGTCGGCACCCCGTCCTCGCCGGCGAGGTTGCCCACGTAGTCGTCGCCGGTGTACTCCGACTCCCCCGCCGCCGTGAACCGCTTGCCGGGGAGCAGCCGGCTGCCCCACTCGCTGAAGCTCTGCAGGCCCACGCCGGTGTCGAGCACCGCGATGAGGGTGCCCTTGCCCGTGAGCCCTCGCGCGTGGGCCGCCGGGGCCGCCACCTCCTCGCGCCCGTCGAGGGGGGTGTATTCGGCCCCGGTGCCCCAGGTGCTGATGGGGTTGACCCCCAAGATGACGTCCGGCCGGCCGGCGGCGCGCCGGTCGAGCTCGGACAGGACCTCCTCGAAGCTCGAGGAGGTGCCGGTGTACGTCGCTTCGACCAGCGAGCCCGCGCAGACCCCCGGCCCGCCCAGCGGGGTGATGGTCGTGCTGAAGGGGAGCTGGGTGCCGGCGAGGAACTGGCTGATCTGGTCCTTGGTCGCGCCCGGCGCCGAGAGGAGCAGGGCGGTGGGGGGCGAGCCGGCGGCGAGGTACGAGCGGCCCAGCACGTACAGCGTCCCGGTGGCGCGGTGCTGGCCGTCGAGGACCTCCAGCGTTTGGGGCCCGCCCCAACCGCCGCCGGAGTAGGTGCCGTCCTGGTTGGGGGTGGGTGCGGGGATGGTGAAGACGACGGCGTTGCCCTGGACCTGGCTCCCGAGCGCCTTACCCGCCACCTTCACCTGGGGCTGGGCGGGGGTCCAGCCCAGCGCAAGCGTCACGCTCTTCCCCAGGGTCGCGTAGCGCGGGGGAAGGGAGTGGGTGGTGAGCCCGTCGCAAGCCCCGAGCAGTGCCAGCAGAGCGGTCCATCCGAGCCAGTGTCTCATCATCGGCCTCCAGCCAGAGCGTTCCCTCGAGGACGTAGGCGCTGATTGGCATGCCCACAGCCTGCCCGAGGGCCCCTTAACGGCGCATGAACGTTTCCATGGTAGCGCGCACCTCCCGCGCCATGGCTAAGAACCCGCTGCGCTCGAGCAGCTCGACGGCCTGCTCCCAAGCCGGGACGTTGCCCTCGAGCTCGGCCAGGTTGGCTAGGGCGATGGCGGTGAGCTGGGCGTCGCCGGCCTGCTGGGCGAGCTCGAGGGCTTTGGCGTAGGCCTGGCGGGCGCTGGCGGGCTGGCCGCCGTGGCGGATCACCCCCAGGCCGTTCCAGGCCAGGGCGGCGGGGGTGAGGGCCCCGCTCTCGAGGGCCAGGTCGATGGCCCGCAGGAAGGCCTGCTCGGCCTGCGGCAGCTCGCGGCGGTTGAGGTGCCCCTGGCCCATGTTGAACAGCACCATGGCCCGGGCGGAGGGGTCCTCCCCGGCGGCCTGCATCACCTCGGCGAAGGCCTCCTCGACGTAGCCGCCCAGCACGCTGCGGGCCACGGCGCGGTTGTTCAGCGCCCACAGCCACCTCGAGCGCTGCCCCGCCGCCTGCCACAGCGTCGCCGCCCGGCTGAAGAGCTCGAGCGCCTCCTGGGCCTGCCCCCGGCGCAGCGCGATCTCGCCCAGGGTGTTCAGGGCCTCGGCCTCGGCCTCGAGCGGGCCCCCCAGCGCGGCCTCGGCGGCTTTGCGGGCCTCGTCGGGGTAGCCCAGCTTGAACAGCAGCCGCGAGGCGAGGGCCTGGGTCTGGGGGGTGGGCTCGAGGCCCTCCAGCAGGTCGAGGGCCTGGCGGAAGAGGCTGCTGCGCTCGAGGGCCCGCGCCCGCAGCAGGGCGGTCTCGGGGGAGGGGGGGCTGTCCTCGAGCAGCTCCACCGCCCGCTTGGGGAAGCCGCGCCGCAGCAGCTCCTGGGCCCAGTGGTGGAAGGCCCGGCGCACCTTGGGCAAGTCGGCAGGCTCCCACAGCGCCCGGGCGCGGCGGTAGAGCGGCAGGGCCTGGGGGTCGGGGAGCAGGCGGGCCAGCGCCAGGCTGAGCCGCTGGGCGAGGGCGGGCTCGCCCTCGAGGTGGCGCAGGGCCACGCCCTGGCCGCGCACCGCGCCCGAGGCCTCGACCAGGCCCATCTCCAGCAGGGTCTCGTGGGCCTGCACCAGGGCGGCGGCCTCCAGGCCCAGCGCCTGCCGCACCGTGCCGAGGTCGGGGGAGGGGAGCAGGGCCAGCGCGGCGTAGACCTCGCGCTCGGCAGCGCCCAGGCGCAAGAGGCGGGCCTCGAGCGCCTCCTCCAGCGGCTCCCCGCGCAAAAAGGCCCCCACCAGCGCCGGGACGCCCCCGGTGGCCTCGAAGGCGCCGGGGTGCTCGGCCAGGTCGGGGGCGGTGAGGGGGCCGAGCTCGAGCCGCAGGTCCACGGGCAGGGGGGCCTCGCCCTGCCCGGCCAGCACCACGGCGAAGTCGGGGCGCAGGGCGTGCAGCCGCGACAGCAGTTGCCGGCTCTCGGGGTCGGCGGCCTCCCAGCCGTCGAGCAGCAGGGGTTCGGCGGCTCGGGCCAGGCGGCGCAGCAGCGCGGTCTCGCTGCCCTCGAGGTCGCCCAGCAGGGGCTCGAGGGTGGCGTAGGGCAGCCCCGAGCGCCCGGGCAGGTAGCGCCCGCCCCTGCGCAGGGCCAGCTCGCGCAGCAGCGTGGTCTTGCCCATCCCCGGCCCGCCGCGCACCCAGGCCCACCGGCCGGGCTCGAGGCGGCCCAGGCGCTCCAGCTCGGCCCCCCGGCCGACCAGGCCGGGCCTGAGCCGCCCGCGGGCGGTCTCGGGGGTGCTCTCCAGGCGCAGGCCCAGCTCGCGGGCCTCGCGCTCGACGGCCTCGCAGGCGGGGTGCTCGGCGGCCCGCAGCAGGCGGTGGAGGCGGGGCAGTTCCTCGGGCTCGGGGGGCGGGCAGCCCGGCAGGCGGTAGGCGGCCTCGGCCAGCCGCCCGGCCTCGGCGAAGCGGGCCAGGCGGGCCTCCTCCTCGGCCTGCCACAACAAGGCGGCGCGCAGCTCGCGGGCCAGGCTCTCGCGGGTCTCCCAGACCCACTCCTCGAGCTCGGGCCCCGCCTCGCCCAGGTCCAAGCCCTCGGCGAAGGCGCCCCGGTAGAGCCCGAAGGCCTCGCGGGTGCGGCCCGCGCGCAGGTGCTCGCGCAGCTCCGCCGCGTCGCACCCCGAGCCCGCCCACACCCGCTGCTCGTCGGCCTGGGCCGCGCCCAGCTTGCGCAGGTGGTTGAGGGCCACCGCCAGGTTGTTCATGGGGTTGGGGGCCTCGGGCCAGAAGAGCTCGGCCACGAAGCGGCGGGGCTTGGGGCCCTCCAGCGCCAGGTAGGCCAGCAGCAGCAGGGGCTTCTCCCGGCGGAACTTGCTGCCCTCGAGCTCGAGGCCGCCCAGGCTTTTGAGCCGCATGGCCCCAGCCTACACAAAACGATAAGGGCTCGTTAATGGCCCCCCGGCTACCCTCGGCGCAGGTTCGGAAGCGACCGGCCTGTGGAACAAGGAGGAGCCATGAATACCCGGACGATCCTCGCAGCACTCACCCTGGCCCTGCTGGCGGCCTGCGGGGCCCAGCCCCAGCCGCCCGCCCCCGGCGACGCGCCCCCACAACCCGTCGAGCACAACGGCCGCCCGGCGGCCAAGCTCGCCGACGGGGGCGTGTACGTGCTCAACCGCGCCCGGGAGGTGGAGGAGGCCCAGGCCTACTACGAGCGGCTCCTGGAGGAGCAGGAGCCCCAGGCCGCGCTGGTGAGGCCCGCCAGCCTGCCCCCGCGCGCCGACCTTCGCCCCAACCAGACCCCCGTCCGCGACCAGATGGGGCGCGGCACCTGCACCAGCTTCGCCAACACCGCGCTGCTGGAGGCCTTCTACAAGAAGACCTACCGCCTCAGCCTCGACCTCTCCGAGCAGTACGCCAACCACGTGCAGAAGATGGGCACCCTCATCTACCCCTCGCCCGCCGCCGCCAACCGCGAGAACGGGCTGGGCATGTGGGGCG
>NZ_QXDL01000115.1:0-13071 GCF_003574345.1 Calidithermus terrae | reverse complement strand
GCCACGAACGCGGCGAGGGGGAGCAAAAAGGGGGTTCGGCGGGAAGGTCTCATCAGGTGTCGTGCGGGGGCGGCGCGCGCCGCCCCCGCGGGAGGGGCTAAAGGTTGGCGTTCCAGAACTTGACGATGTCGTCGAGGGCGGCCTTGGCGCTCTTCTGCCCGAAGATGGCGGCCTCGATGTTGTCCTTGAAGGCTTTGTTGAGCGCGGCGGCGTTGGGCACCGGCACGGTGAGGTCGCGGCCGTAGCGCATGGTCTTGGCGGCGGCGAGGCGGGCGAGGTCGTTGACGCTGCTGCCGCCGGAGCGGAAGAAGGGGTCGTTGGCGGCCTTTACGGTGGTGGGGAAGGTGGTGCCGGTGCGCTTGGAGAAGGCGAGCTGGTTGTCGTCGTTGGTCAGCCAGGCGGCGAGCTGCGCCGAGCGCTTGGGGTCGCGCACGCCCTTGGGCACGGCGTAGGCGAAGGTGCTCGCCTGCACCACCTGCCCCGCACCCACGGGGTGCGGGGCCACCACGGTGGCCTTCCAGACGGCGTTGTTGTCCTTCTCGAGCCGCGGCATGAACTGCGGGCCGATGATGATGATGCCCAGCTTCCCGGCGGTGTA
Source organism: Calidithermus terrae (assembly GCF_003574345.1). Classification (NCBI taxonomy): domain Bacteria; kingdom Thermotogati; phylum Deinococcota; class Deinococci; order Thermales; family Thermaceae; genus Calidithermus; species Calidithermus terrae. Next base: position 12,473 of record NZ_QXDL01000115.1, on the reverse strand, counting down.
GAGCTCGTAGGCGGCGGTGAAGCCGCGGCGCATCACGTCCTCGGGGAAGTAGTCCTTCTTGCGCAGGTCGATGTACTGCTGAAGGAGCGCGATGTGGGCCGGGGAGTTGAAGACCGCTTTTTTGCGGGCGGCGTCGAAGATGGGCAGCCCGGCCTCCTGGAAGGCCTTGAGGAAGTCCACGTTGGCGATGAGCGGGGCGAAGCCGTAGACGCCGGTCTTGTCCTTGATGGTCTTGGCCCACTCCATGAGGCCGGGGATGGTCTTGGGCGGGTTGCCCGCGTCGAGGCCGGCCTTCTTGAGGATGTCGGTGTTGAAGGCGACGATGCGGGTCGAGGCGTAGTCGGGCAGGCCGTAGACCTTGCCCTCGTAGGTGAAGGCGTCGAGGGCGGTCTTCTGGTAGCTCCGCAGCGTGGCCGCGTCGAGCAGGTCGTTCAGCGGCAGCAAGGCGCCCTGCTGGGCGAGCTCGAGGATCTGGCTCGAGTTGAGCTGCACCGCGTCCGGGGGGTTGCCCGCGGCGATGCCCGCGAGGATCTTCTGCTGGATGGCGTTCTGCGGCAGGTCGGTCCACTTGAGCTTGACCCCGGCGTTGGCCCGCTCGAAGCGCGCCACCAGCGGCTCGAAGAAGTCGTTGAAGGTGGGCGCGAGGCTGGTGGTGACGAACTCGAGCTGCTGCGCGCTCGACAGCCCCAGCGCGAGCAGGGTGCCGACGGTCAGGAAACGTTTGAGCATGGTTCTTTCCTCCTTGTGTTGCCTCGAAAGCCGGACACCGGCGAAAGGCCCCTTGGCTACCCCTTCACCGCCCCCTCCGTGCCCCGCATGAAGAAGCGCTGGGCGAGGAGGAAGACCACGAGCACCGGGATCATCATGATCATCGCTCCGGCGGCGACGTTAAAGGAGTCGTAGTTAAACTGCCCCTTGAGCTTGAGGATCGCCACCGACATCGGCAGCAGTTCGTCGTTGGTCAGCAGGGCCACGCTGGGCCAGAAGTAGGCGTTCCAGGTGCCCACCAGCGTGAAGATGCCCAGCGCCGTGAGCGAGGGCAGCGACAGGGGCACCATGACGCGCCACAGGATCTGCGCCTCGGTGGCCCCGTCGATGCGGGCGGCCTCCATCAGGGTGCTGGGGATGGCGAGGTAGGCCTGGCGCATGAGGAAGATGCCGAAAGCGGTCGCCACCGTGGGCAGCACCACGCCCAAGTAGGTGCCCAGCAACCCCAGGTCGCGCAGGGTGAGCACGTTGACGATGAAGGCGATCTCGGTGGGCAGCACCAGCGTCGAGACGACGGCCCCGAAGATGAGGTTGCGGCCGGGGAAGCTCATGCGCGCCAGGGGGTAGGCCGCCAGCGCCGAGACCAGCAGCGTGCCCAGCACGGTGAGGCCGGTGATGACGACCGAGTTGAGGAAGTACTTGCCCAGGTTGAGCTTCTCGACGACCTCGAGGAAGTTATTGAGCGTGAGTGCCCTGGGGAAGAGGCTCTGGGGGAAGGCGTAGATGCTGGTGCCCCCGACCACGGTCTTGTCGGTGACGGCGATGGCCAGCGTCCAGAGGAAGGGGAACACCGCGAAGGCGAAGATCGCCAGCAGCAGCGCGTAGTTGAGCGCCCGCGCCACAAAGCGGCGCCACCGGGGGCGGCGCAGGCGCCCGGCCCCCGCGGCCTTGGGCAGCCCGGCGAGCCCCTGCCTCACGCCCGCCCCCCCTTCTCCTCGCGGGTGAGGTAGAAGTTGAGGTAGCTCAGGGCGAAGCCCACCAGCGCGATCAGGAGCCCGGCCGCCCCGGCCACGCCGAAGTTGGCGTCGAGCATGTTGCCCCAGCTCTTGTTGTAGACGTACAGCAGCGCGGTGTAGGTGGAGTTGAGCGGCCCGCCGCTGCCGCCGGTGAAGACGATGACCTCCTCGAGCACCCGGATCGCCGCGATGGTCGAGAGCAGGCTGCACAGCAGCAGCGTGGGCTTCATCAGCGGCACCGTGATGCGCCAGAAGCGCTGCCAGGCGCCCGCCCCGTCGAGCACCGCGGCCTCCTCGAGCTCCGCCGGGATGCTCTGCAGGCCCGCGAGGTAGAGCACCATGTAGTAGCCGAAGCCGCGCCAGAAGGTCACGAGCATGATCGCCCACAGCGCGGTGTGCTCGTTGAGCAGCCAGCTAAAGCGCCCCTCCCAGTTGATCAGGTGCAGCAGCCGCAGCGACCAGTTGAGGAAGCCGTCCTTCTGGAAGATCCAGTCCCACATCACCGCCGCCAGCGCGATCGAGGTCACCACCGGCACGTAGTAGCTGGTGCGGAAAAGCCCCATCAGGGGCAGCTTCTGGTTGACCAGCACCGCCACCGCCAGCGCCGCGACCTGCAGCACCGGCACCACCAGCAGGTACTTGAGCGAGTTCCAGACCCCCGTCTGGAACAGCGGGTCGCCCAGCACCTGCGCGAAGTTGGCGAAGCCCACCCACCGGGGCGGCTCCTTGGCGGCGAGGTCGGCGATGGTGTAGTCGGTGAAGCCCAAAAAGGCCCCGTAGATCACGGGGTAGAAGGTGAACAACCCCATCAGCGCCAGCGCGGGCGCCAAGAACGCGTAGGCGATGAGGGCGGTGGTCAGGGTTCGGCGTTTCACGTGCACCCCGTTTGGCCTGGTACCCGAAGGACTCCTTCGAACATTTGGGGTATTTCTGCGGCGGACCGCGCCCGAACGGGGGCCCTGCGAGGCAGGTGAAGGACCGGAGTCATAGGTTCGCGGGCGGATGGCCGGTAGCCCGTAGCCAAAATCTCCCCTCTCGCTACGGGCTGCCGGCTACCGGCGTCTACTTAGCGTTCGCGTTCCAGAAGGCCACCGCGTCGTCGAGGGCCTGCTTGGCGCTCTTGCGGCCCAAGAAGGCGGCCTCGATGTTGTCGTTGAAGTTCTTGAAGATGTCGTCGGTGTTCTTCGGGGGCTTGAAGCCGGGGTTGATGAAGCGGCCCGAGCCCGAGACCATGCCCTTGGCGACCTCGATGGGGTCGGCGGGGTCTTTGGGCCTGAGGTTGGGGTCGTTCTCCGAGCCGCGCGCCGTCGAGACGATGGGCACCACGTTGGCGAACTTGACCTGGTTGGCGCGGTTGGTCACGAAGCTGGCGAAGAGGGCCGCCTCGCGCTTCTTGGTCGAGGCCTTGGGGATGACGAGGTCCATGGCCCCGCCGGTCTGGAGCTTGGCGGCGCCCAAGGGCGCGGCGACGACCTTGGTCTTCTTGTAAAGGTCGGGGTTGGACTCCTTGACGCGGTTGAGCGACTGCGGCCCGCCGATCATGATGGCGACCTTGCCCTGGCTGTAGAGCTCGTTGGTGAGCTGGAAGGCCTCCTTGCGCAAGAGCTCCTGCGGGATCACGTCGGCCTTCATGAGGTCAACGTACTTCTGCAAGAGCGCCACGTGGGCGGCGGAGTTGAAGTTGGCCTTGCCCTGCGCGTCGTAGACCGACAGGCCCTCGAGGAAGAAGCGGCCCAGGAAGCTCGCGCCGTTGGGGTCTTTGATGGGGGGCAGCCAGCCGTAGGCCCCGGTGGCCTTCTTGATCTTCTCCGAGGCGGCGAGCAGGTCGTCGGTGGTCTTGATGGCGTTGGGGTCCACGCCGGCCTTGGCGAGGAGCTCGGGGTTGTACATCATCACGCCCTGGTCCACCCAGCCGTACCAGGGGTAGCCGTAGGGCTTGCCCTCGACGGTGAAGATGCTGAGCACGTTGGGGTAGTAGGCGTTCTCGAGCGCGGCCTGGGTGGTGAGCTCGGTGAGCGGGGTCAGCAGCCCGTTCTGCGCGGCGGCGAAGGTGGAGTCCTGCCAGAGGTTGACCACGTCGGGGGCCTTGCCCAGCGCGATGGCGGCGGTGAGGTCGCGCTCCAGGGTGTCCTGCTTGTCGACCCACTTGACCTTGACGGTGGGGTTGGCCTTCTCGAAGTCGGCGATCAACCCCTTGATGTAGTTGTCGAAGTTGGGGCTGAGGTAATACGTCCAGAACTCGATCTCCACGGTTCTCTGCTGGGCCAGGCCGCCCAGGCCCAACAGCCCCAGGCCCAACACCCCTGCTGCGAGTAGCTTCTTGACCATATCCTCCTCCTGAATGTGCCTACGGGCTTAACCCGAAAAGCCAACGGCTAGTAGTTGCGGTCGGCCACCGCCGCCGCGGTCTTGGCGATGTGCTCCGAGGAGCGCGGGTGGCGCAACCCCACCAGGGTGTAGAGCAGGTCGAGCAGCAAAAGCTGCCCCATCTTGGCGCTCACCGAGCCGCCGGTGAGGGGCGACTCGGCCACGGGGGTGGTGAGGGTGAAGGCGGCGGCGCGGGCCAGCGGGCTCTTGGCCCGGTGGGTGATGGCGACGGTGGTGGCCCCGGCCTGCTGGGCGAGCTCGAGCGCCTTGACGGTGTCGATGGTGGTGCCCGAGCGCGAGATGCCCACCGCCACCGCCCGCGCGTCGAGGGTGCTGGCCGACATGGCCGCGAGGTGCGGGTCGGCGTAGCCCTGCGCCATGTAGCCCAGCCGCAGGAACTTGTAGGCGAAGTCCAGCGCCGTCACGCCCGAAGCGCCCACGCCGTAGAACTCCAGCCGCCCCGCGGCGAGGATGCGCTCGACCACGGCCTCCACCGCCGCCAGGTCGAGCATGCGCACGGTGTCCTCCAGCGCCTGGCGGGCGTGGTGGGTGACGTACTCGAGCACCTCCGGCGCGGTGCGGGGGTTCTCCTGCGGCGTGAGCCCCACCGGGTTGGCCGCGAGGTCGGAGGCCAGCGCCAGCTTGAACTCCTGGAAGCCGCTGAAGCCCAGGTCGCGGCAGAAGCGGATCACGCTCGCCTCCGACGACCCCGAAGCCTCGGCCACCTCCACCACGGTCTGGTAGAGCAGTTGCTCGGGGTTCTCCCGCACGTACTCGGCGATCTTCTGCAGCGCCGGGGTGAGCCCCTTGCCCACCGAGCGCAGGGAGGCTAAAGCGCCGTTAGGCACGGGCACCTCCGGTGCGCCGATAGCCGATAGCTGCCGAACGCCCAACGCTAAACGCCAAACGCCCGAAGCCGTGATCAAACGGCGTCTTGCGTTTCACCGCCTTGGTGTAGGACGTAGGACATACGATCCTCTCGCGTTGGGCGTTCGGCGTTGGGCGTTCAGTGTTCACCCCGCCACCTTCCCCTCCGCCAACGCGTCCACGAAGGCTTTCGTCAGGAGCTCGATGCGGGTGAGCGCGGTGCCCACGGTCACGGCGAAGGCGCCGGCCTCGAGCGCGGCCCGCGCGTCGTGGGGGGTGCCGATGCGGCCCTCGGCGATGGCGCGCACGCCGCGGGCGGCGAGCTGGCGCACGAGCTCGAGGTCGGGGCCGGCGAGCTTGGGCGAGTGGTCGGTGTAGCCGGAGAGGGTCGAGCCCACGAAGTCGGCACCCAGGCGGTGGGCCTCCAGGCCCTCCTCGAGGGTGGAGACGTCGGCCATCGCCAAGCAGCCTTGGGCGTGGACGGCCGCGATCAGGTCGGCCACCGGCACCGGGCGGGGGCGCTGGGTGGCGTCGAAGGCGATGACCTCGGCGCCGCGGCGGGCCAGGGCCTCCACGTCGGCGAGGTGGGGGGTGATGTAGACGGGCGAGCCCTCCACCTCCTTCTTGACCAGGCCGATGACGGGCAGCCGGGTGACGGCGCGGGTGGCCTCGAGGTCGGCCAGGCCCTCGATGCGCAGGGCCACGGCCCCGCCGGCCTCGGTGGCCTGGGCCAGCGCCGCGACGAGGTGGGGGCGGTCGAGGGGGCCGCCGCGCACGGGCTGGCAGGACGCGATGAGCCCGCCGTGCAGGCGTTGGGGGATGCCGGACGTGTCCCTGGGCATGGGTGGCTTCTCCTCTGAAGTGTTGCTCTATCCAAGACGCTATTACTTGAAGTAAAGTTTTGTCAAGAGGAGCCAACATGGATGAAACGTTACGCCTTGCCGGCCGCCTGATGGGCGTGGATATCCCCGCCCCCGAGCTCGACGACGCCACCCGCGCCCACCTGGCGAAGTACCGCTTCGGCTCGGTGTGCCTGTTCCGCAAGAACGTCCGCGACCGGCACCAGCTCGCCCGGCTGGTGGCCGAGCTGCGCGAGGTGCTGGGCCCCGAGTGCCTCATCTCCATCGACCAGGAGGGCGGCGCGGTGCAGCGCACCACCGACCTGCCCGAGGCCCCCGCGCCCATGGCCATCGGCGCCACCGGCGACGCGGGCCTGGCCGAGGCGGTGGGCGGCGCGGTGGGGCGCTCCCTGATCGCGCTGGGCATCAACTGGAACTTCGCCCCCAGCCTCGACGTCAACACCAACCCGCTCAACCCGGTCATCGGCGACCGCAGCTTCGGCTCCGACCCCGCCAAGGTGGCCGAGCTCGGGCTGGCCTGGGCGAAGGGCCTCGAGCAGGCCGGGGTGATGGCCTGCGTCAAGCACTTCCCCGGCCACGGCGACACCCACCTCGACTCGCACCTCGACCTCCCCACCGTGGGCAAGCCCCGCGCCCTGCTCGAGCGCCTGGAGTTCCTCCCCTTCCGCCGGGCGGCCGAGGCCGGCGTGGGCTCGTTCATGACCGCGCACATCGTCTACCCCGAGCTCGACCCCGACTACCCCGCCACCCTCTCCAGCCGCATCCTGAGCGGGCTGCTGCGCCAGGAGTGGGGCTACGACGGGCTGGTGGTCACCGACTCGATGGACATGAAGGCCATCACCAAGTTCAGCCCCGACGCCGGCGCGGCGGCCGTGCGGGCCTTCAACGCGGGGGCCGACACGGTGCTGGCGCTGGGGCCCAAGCCGGTCCAGGCCGCCCAGGCCGAGGCCCTGGCGAAGGCCATCGCCGACGGCACCATCCCCCGGGCGCGGCTCGAGCACAGCCTCGAGCGCCTCGCCCGCGCCGCCCGGGCCTTCCCCGGCACCCCCCGCCCCTACAGCACCCAGGCCGAAGCCGCCGACCGCGCCCTGATGAAGGAGGCCGCCGCCCGCAGCCTCACCCGCCACGGCCCCGTGCGCCTGCCCCGCCCCGCCGACCGCGTGCTCTTCGTCGCCCCCGACGTCGCCCCCGGCGAGAGCGCCTACGAGAACGGCCCCGCCGCCCAGGACCTCGCCCGCCGCCTCAAGGAGCGCTTCCCCGGCCTGCGCACCCTCGCCTACCCCCGCCAGCAGCCCCAGGCCGTCCTGGCCTCGGCCCAGGCCGCCGCGAAGGAGTCCGACTTCATCCTCTACGTCTCCACCACCCGCCAGCAGCTCTCCCACGCCGAAGCCGAGCTCGCCCAGGCCCTCTTCGCCCTCGACAAGCCCGCCCTGCACGTGGCGCTGTGGAACCCCTACCACGTCCAGGTGGTCCGCCAGCCCGCCCTCATCACCTACGGCTGGCGCCCGCCCACCCTCGAGGCCCTCGTCGAAGCCCTCAACGGCGCGGAGGCCCCGGGCAAGCTGCCGGTGGAACTGGCGGGGTGAGACGCTGAACGTCGAACGCGAAACGCCAGACGCGAAACGCCGGTCGTACGTCCTACGTCGTACGCAATACGCCAGACGCGAAACGCCGTTCGTACGTCCTACGTCGTACGCAATACGCCAGACGCGAAACGCCGATTGTAGGGGCGGGCCCCCGTGCCCGCCCCGCCTCTTGCCCCCTATCGACTGTCTTCCGGCGTTGGGCGTTGGGCGTTCGGCTATCGACCATCAACCATCGACCCAATAAGCTTTGACCATGAAAGCCATCCGCGTGCACAACCCCGGCGGCCTCGAGGCCATGCGGCTCGAAGAAATCCCGGTGCCCACGCCCGGCGAGGGGCAGGCGCTGGTGCGGGTCGAGGCCGTGGGGGTCAACTTCATCGACGTCTACAAGCGCTCGGGGATCTACAAGCTGGACACCCCCTTCACCCTGGGCGAGGAGGCGGCCGGGGTGGTGGAAGCGGTCGGGCCCGGGGTGAGCGGGCTGCGGCCCGGCGACCGCGTGGCCTACGCCAACGTGATGGGGGCCTATGCCGGGTACGCCGTGGTCCCGGCCGATAAGCTCGTGCGCGTGCCGGAGGGCCTCGACTCCCGCACCGCCGCCGCCCTGATGCTGCAGGGCATGACCGCGCACTACCTCGTCAAGAGCACCTACCCCCTCGGAGCGGGCGAGACCTGCGTGGTCCACGCCGGGGCCGGCGGGGTGGGGCTGCTGCTGATCCAGATGGCCAAGATGGCCGGCGCGCGGGTGATCGCCACCGCCTCGAGCGAGGCCAAGCGCGCCCTGGCGCGCGGGGCCGGGGCCGATCACACCCTGCCCTACGAGGGCTTCGAGCAAGGGGTGCTCGAGATCACCGGCGGCCAGAAGGCCGACGTGGTCTACGACGGGGTGGGCCAGGCCACCTGGGAGGGCAGCCTGAACTCGCTGCGGGTGCGGGGCATGCTGGTGCTCTACGGCCAGTCCAGCGGCCCGGTGCCGCCCTTCGACCCCCAGGTGCTCAACCGCAAGGGCGGCCTCTACCTCACCCGCCCCTCGCTGTGGCACTACACCCAAGACCGCGCCGAGCTCGAGTGGCGCGCCGGCGAGGTCTTGCGGTGGGCCGCCGAGGGCCGCCTCCAGGTGCGCATCGGCGCGGAGTTCCCGCTCGAGCAGGCCGCCGAGGCCCACGCCAAGCTGCAAGGGCGCGAGACCACCGGCAAGGTGCTGCTGATCCCCTGAGGCCGCCATGCCCAAGCCCCGCGCCCGGGATCTGGGCCTGCCCTTCGAGGGCGAGCCCGGCCCCCTCAACGCCATCACCGACGTGCCCGGCGTGGAGGTGGGGCACGCCACCCTCATCGCCGGGGAGGGCCCGCTGGTGGTGGGCCAGGGCCCGGTGCGCACCGGGGTCACCGCCGTCCTGCCCACCGGCAAGGCCCCCGGCCAGCGCGCCGTGCCCGCCGCCTTCTTCTCGCTCAACGGCAACGGCGAGATGACCGGCACCCACTGGCTCGAGGAGGCCGGGCTGCTCAGCGGCCCTGTCATGACCACCAACACCCACAGCGTGGGCGCCGTCCACCAGGCGGTGATCGAGTGGGGCTACGCCAACGGCTGGGGAACCGCCTGGAGCCTCCCCGTGGTGGCCGAGACCTGGGACGGCTTCCTCAACGACGTCAACGCCAGGAGAAGGAGGAAACGTTTCACCCCGGCATCTTATCCAGAAAACGTCCCTACTTTTGGGTCATTTACCCCGCCAGCTTGCGCGCCAGGCTCGGCAGCCCTTCGGCCAGGGTGGGGTGGATGTGCACCGACTGCTCGAGCCGCCGCCACGTCGAGCCCGCCTCCATGTGGGCCAGGAAAACGTGCACCAGCTCGGCGGCCTCAGGGCCCACCAGCGTCGCGCCCAGGATGCGCTCGGTCTGGCGCTCGACGACCATGCGGTAGAAGCCCAGCGTCTCCCCCGTCTCCCAGGCGCGGGCCACCTTCTCCAGGGGGAGGTCCGCGGCCTCGGCGTCGTGCCCCTTCCGGCGGGCCTGCTCGAGCGTGAGCCCCACCCGGCCCACCTGGGGGTCGGTGAAGACGGCGTAGCCCAGCGCCCGGTCGTCGCGGCGGCGGTCCTCGCCGGCCAGGATGGCCTTCAGGCGGCGGTGGTCCTCCCAGGAGACGTGGGTGAACTGCGGCTGGCCCGCCACGTCCCCGATGGCGTAGACCCCCTCGGCGCTGGTGCGGAATTGGTCGTCGGTCTTCACGAAGCCGCGCTCGTCGGTCTCGACGCCGGCGGCCTCGAGCCGCAGCGCCTCGGTGTTGGGCCTGCGCCCGGCGGCGACGAGCAGGGCGTCGCCCTCGAGCCGCTCGCCGCCGCCGAGCTCGAGGGTGAAGCGCTGGCGGCCGTAGCGCACCGCCCGGACCTTGCTCCCGAGGTGCAGCTCGACCCCGTCGGCCTCGAGGGCCTCCTGCAGCACCTCGCTCACCTCGGGCTCCTCGCGCGCGAGCACGCGGTCGTTGCGGTCGAGGATATGGGCCTCGCAGCCCAGCCGGGCCAGGCCCTGGCCGAGCTCGAGGCCCACGTAGCCCCCGCCCAGCACCAGCACCCGCCCGGGCCGCTCGCGCAGCTCCCAGAAGTTGTCGCTGGTGAGGTAGGGGGTTCCGGCCAGTCCGGGGATTTCGGGCTCGAGCGGCGAGGTGCCGGTGTCGATGAGGACCACCGGGGCCTGCGCCCGCACGCCCCCGCCCTCCACGCGCCGCTCGCCCACGAAGCGGGCCTCGGCCCGCACCAGCCGCACCCCGGCCTGCTCGAGCCGCCCCTCCACCCCCCGCGACGAGGCCTCGGGGTAGCCGCGCACCCGCTCCATCACCGCCGCGAAATCGACCGTCACCTCGGCCCGCACGCCCAGCCCCAGCCGCCCGGCCTTGCGGGCCCGGCCTGCGGCGTGGGCCGAGGCCAGGAAGGCCTTGGACGGGGTGCAGCCGGTGTTGACGCAGGTGCCGCCCAAGGCCCCGCGCTCGAAGAGGACCACCCTCCGGCCCTGCTGCGCCCACTCGGCGGCCAGGGGAACCCCGCCCTGCCCGCTGCCGATGACGATCAAGTCCGCACGCTCCATGCGCCGCCTCCGCTCCACGCACCCCGGGCGCCGGCCGGGGTCCGTTTTCCCGCCCCCCAACCGTGAGCCGCGGGTCGTCCGGGCCGGCCGGCGGGGCGTACACTAGCCATGATGATTCGCCACGCTGTGCTGCAACTGAAACCCAAAAAGGGTCACGTCCAGGAGAACATCGAGCGCATCGGGCAGGTCTTGCGGGAGATCCGGGGGCACCGCCCCGACGTGGTGGTGCTGCCCGAGGCCTTCTTGTCGGGCTACTTCCTGCAAGGGGGCGTGCGCGAGGTGGCCCTCACCCAGGCCGAGCTCAGCGCGGCCATGAGCGCCCTCTACGACTCCCTCGCCTGGGACGGCCCCCTCGACGTGGTGCTGGGCTTCTACGAGCAGGACAGCGGCATCTACTACAACAGCGCCGCCTACCTCGAGCTCGGCGGGCGCGGCCTGCTCAACGTGCACCGCAAGGTCTTCCTGCCCACCTACGGCGTCTTCGACGAGGAGCGCTACATCTCGCGCGGCAACCGGGTCGAGGCCTTCGACACCCGCTTCGGCCGGGTGGCCCTGCTGATCTGCGAGGACTTCTGGCACTCCGTCACCGGCATGATCGCCGCGCTCGACGGGGCCGACATCCTCTACGTGCCCTCGGCCTCGCCCGCTCGAGGCTTCGCCGGGGCCGAGCCCGCCAACGTGGCCCGCTGGAAGAGCCTGACCCAGGCCACCGCCGCCGAGCACGGGGTCTACGTGGTGCTCAGCTCGCTGGTGGGCCTGGAGGCGGGCAAGGGGCTGGTGGGCGGCAGCGTGATCACCGGCCCCGAGGGCAACCTCCTGGGCGCGGCGCCGGTCTTCGAGGAGGCGGTGCTGCTGGGCGACATCGACCTCGCCCGCATCGCCCCCGTGCGCTACGACAACCCCCTGCTCGCCGACATGGAGGCCGGGATGCCGCTGCTGATGAACGACCTCGAGCGCGTCATGGCCGGGCTCAAGGTGCTCGGCAAGAACCCCCGCCCCCTGCGCGGGAAGGAACTGGCCCGGGGCTAGGAGGCGTCATGCTCAAGATCGTCGAAGCCGCCCCCGGGCGCGAAGTCCTCGAGCTCAACTACCCCCTGGTCACCGACTTCCTCACCCGCTTCATCCGCGAGGAGCTGGGGTGGCGCGGCTTCGGCCGCGCGGTGGTCGCCAACTCCGGCGGGGTGGACTCCGCCACCACCATCGCCCTGGCCGTGCGCGCGCTGGGGCCCGAGAACGTCTTCACCGTGTTCATGCCCCACGCCGTCTCGAGGCCCGAGTCGGCCGAGCACGCCCGGCTGGTGGCCGAGCACTTCGGCACCCCCTACGAGGTGGTGGACATCACCCCCATGGTCGAGGGCTACGCCGCCCAGACCCCCGGCATCACCCCCCGCCGCCTGGGCAACGTCATGGCCCGCGCCCGCACCATCGTGGGCTTCGACAAGGGCGAACAGTACGGGGCCTTGCACCTGGGCACCGGCAACAAGACCGAGCGCCTCTTCGGCTACTACACCTGGCACGACGTGGCCGACACCGGCCCCATCGCCCCGCTGGGCGACCTCTACAAGACCCAGGTCTGGGGCCTTGCCGAGTACCTGGGCGTCCCCGAGGTGGTGCGCGGCAAGCCCCCGACCGCCGACCTCGAGGCCGGCCAGACCGACGAGGGCGACCTGGGCATCTCCTACCGCAAGGCCGACGTGATCTTAGAGCACTACCTCAAGGGCTACCCCGACGCCTACATCGTGGGCCTGGGCTACACCGAGGCCGAAGTAGCGCGGGTCAAGAGCCTGGTCAACAAGACCCACTGGAAGCGCCACCTCCCCACCAACGCCGTGGTGAGCACCACCGCCATCCACGAGTTCTACCTGCGCCCGCTGGACTTCCGGCTGGGGTAACAGGGAGCCGTCAGCGATAAGCGGTCAGCCATCAGCCGTCAGCGGGAGACTCGCGGCCGTAGCCCCACCCCAGCCCTCCCCGTACGCGGGGAGGGTTTATCC
>NZ_QXDL01000114.1:0-13156 GCF_003574345.1 Calidithermus terrae | reverse complement strand
GGGAGCGGCCCGAGCTGCTCGACGCGCTGAAGTCCCTGCGCGACCCCTCGGCGCTGCCGCCCGTCAACCCCACCCACGCCGCCACGCTGCGCGAGTTTCGCGGGGGCCGCCCCGGCCGCCGCGGAGTACCCCTTCGAGGTGGGCGAGAAGCAACAGGGGGAGCTGGTCTCGGGCGTGGTGATCCCCGAGGGGTCCTCCCAGGCCGCGCTGATGGCCCGCACCAAGGAAGGGTACGTGTTCTTCGGCGTGGCCACGCTGGACAGGGCCGGGAGACTGCAGATCCAGTTCGACCGGGCCTACAAGGGGAAAATGGCCTACGTGGTGCGGGCGGTAGCGCTCGACGAGCGGGGGGTGGCGGGCGTCCCGGCTAGCGTCAGCGAACAGGCCCCCAACCTGGTGACCAACCTGCTGCGGGGCGCCGCCTCGGGCCTGGTCTCCTACATCGAGTTCTATTCCAAGAGCTCCTCCACCACCATCCTGCCCGGTGGGGGGGTGGCCTCCTCGAGCGCGCCCCCGCCGCTGGGGCTGACCATCCTCTCCGGGTCGGCCAAGCAGATCGCCGCCCCGCCCGACTCCACCAGCGTGGTGCGGGTGTGGACCTTGGAGCCGGGAACCCGCATGCAGATCCTGGTGGTGCCAGGGGATGTGGGCGGTCGCTGAGCCGCCGCGCGAGTCGCTGGCCTGCGACAAGGCCCTGAGCCTACGCCAGTTCCGGCGGCGCTGGCCGGGGGTGGACCCCGCGGGGCTGGAGGGGGTGGTGCTGGTGGAGCACACCATCAACGAGGCCACCTGGCGCCGCAAGTTCCGCGTGGCCTTCGTGGCGCTGGAGGAGGCGGCTGCCCTCCCCGACTTCGCGCTGCGCCACCTGGCGGGGGTGGCCGAGATGCGCTACGCGCTCAAGGCCCGCTGCGAGGACTGGTACTCCGACGCCGCGAGGGTTCACCTCGACGCCACGCCCGACGCGGTGTGGTACACGCAGGAAGGGCCCTGCGCCGTCGAGTACGACCTGGGGTACAGCCGCGCCGACCTCCGCCGCAAGCACGCCGGCTTCAGCCGGATGTACGCCCGGCAGTTCTGGGGGGTGGCGATCCCCTCGCGGCTGAGTCATCTCAAGCGGGTGCTGCCCCAGGAGCCGCGGGTGCGGGTGCTGCTGGCGCCGTGGTACAGCTGAGCGGCCCCGGCCGCTGACGTGAGCGGATAGACGGTATATAATCCTTCTACAGGAGGGCCTGAGTCATTCAGGCTCTCCGGGGAGCTTGAAAAACAGACACAGGTTCTCCTTTCTGCCCTACTGGGCTTTGAAAGGAGGAAGATGTATGAAATTGATCCTTTTCGTCGCTGCCGCTGCCGCGACCGCGCTCGCCTTCATGGGCGGCATAGTTCCGGGGGTCCTGGTGACCGCCGGGATCGCCTACCTTGTCTGGCGGGCTAACACCAGGTAATAGATAGCCACAGCCGCTCCCCTCCCCCCTCGAGTGTCCGGGACTCGAGGGGGCTCTTTTTTTGCCCCAACCGGGGCTGCACCGGGCGGGCCAAGGCGGCTCGAGGCGCCGCCTGGCCCTAAGCGCTAGCGCTACCCACCAGGCCCGCGTCGCCACAAACGTCAACCCCACGCGCCAACCCCAACCCTTCCACCGCCTTGAGGGCGGCCTCGAGGTGGCGCTCCTCGGGGTGTGCGACGGTGTAGCGCTGGCCCCAGTAGCCGATGGCCACCAGCTTCCCCGCCAGGGGGCGGTCCTTGTTGCGGGCCATCCAGCCGAACACCGGCAGCAGCGGCAGAACTATCAGGGGCTGGAGCCACACCGGCAGCAAGAGCACCAGGGGGAACGCCATCAACCACAGCGCCGCCAGGTTGGTGCCGCAGAAGGGGTGGAGGATGGGCTGCCGCCGCAGCCCCTCGAGGCTCATGGCCTGGCCCGCTTCCAGCGCGTACACGGCCATGTGCTCGGCCCCGTGGTAGCGCCGGCTGTGCCAAAGCGCCTGCCGGAAGGGGGCGTAGAGGCGGTAGAGCGAGCCGATCACCAGCGCCAGCAGCGCCAAGGAGAGGAGGCTGAGCTGCCAGGCGGGCAAGAGCGCCTGCGCCCGCAGCAACAGCCCCAGCGGGGCGCCCGCCAGCGCCCCCGCCAGGATCACCCTGACCTCCCCCTGCCCCTGCTGGGTCCGCCACCAAGCCCGCAGGCTCTCCAGGAGCAGCAGCCCCAGCGTGCCCGCCGGCCCGGCCCGGCGCGCCCAGTGGGGGTTGAGGTCGCGGGTGTACAGCTGCAGCCGCCCCTGGGCGTCGTGGTAGCCCAGGGCCACCCGTTCCTCGCTCATCAACAACACCCCCTGCGGCAGGGCCATGCCCCCGATGAGCCGCGCCGTGAGCGCCTTCGCTTCCACGCCCTGATTGTAGCGGGGACGGCGGGGCGGCGCGGGGCAAGATGAGAGCCGTGTGCGCCGCTGGGGGCTCACCGGCTTACGAGCGCAGCGCGAGGAGGGCCGAGACCAGCGCCACCTTCAAACCAGCCACTCCGCATGGGCGAGCGGCGCTACGACGCGCAGGCGGCGCTGGTGGTGTGCATCCGCTACGGGTCGGTGGAGTACCACAAGCCCACCGACCTGATGAAGCAGGCCAAGCAGCTCGGGGTGGGCGTGATCGAGGCCGAGCTCAGGGAACCTGACGCTCGAACAGCAGGGTGAACGATCCCGCGGTCATGGGGATGATGCCCTTGATGCTGAAGCCGTTCTCCTCCAGCCACCGCAGGCTGTTGCGGATCTCGGGGGCAAGGTTCTTGGCCTCGGAGAGCCTGTTGAGGCCGTGCGGCGGCAGGTAGAGGTTGTTCATGACCAATCCGTAGAACTCGGTTTTCGGCATACGCCCCAGAGAATATCCACTGTTTCCCCGGAGGTAAAGCTTGGATAAACCTGTCAAGCCTACGTCAGGCGCTACGCCCTGTTCGCGGATGGCGGGGTGGTCATGAAGAATCCCTTCCCCTGCGGAACCACCGGGTTTTTCTGCTGGGTGAGCTCCGAGGGGGTGATGGGGTACTTCTGGTCGTGGAAGACCCGGTAACCCCTGCCAGGAGGGGCCGTCCCCAGGGTCCCGCCGCCCGCTCCCACAGCGCCTGCGCTCGCCGGGCCCAAGCGCCGTAGGTCCCGGGAAGCGCCTCCGGCGAGGCGTAGCGGTAGTGGAGGTCTGCACTGCCCCACAGGCCTACCGGGCCCTGTGCTTGAAGGCTTGGTTGGTCCGGGGGTGCCCCTGCAGGGTAGGGAAAAGCCCGGCCGTGCCAGCTGCTAGGCGACGCACCTGATCAACCACAAGCCCTCTGCTAGCGGTGAGCCTCTTGCCTACCCCGGCGCAAGATTACGACGACCGGGGGTGCTAAAGGTGCCCCCTTGGATGAGATTTGACGACTACACACTCCCTGGGTGTGAACCGGGAGGAGCATGGGCGCATCTTACTACACGTAACCACCTAGTGACACCAGGCAGTTAGCCCCGGGTGATGTATTCTAGAAGAGTACCAGTTCAGCCAGCTCGGCCACCGGCTCTTTCTGGCGCCTTCCACCCCCGTACGGCTCACCTTTACTGCGGCTAGTCGGTTGTCCGGTACACGTCTTACGACTTGAGTGCGGAGGTAGGAGGTTTGGGCATGCTGTGGAGCCGTTGTTGCACTGAAGGCGGAGCTCTGGGGTACTGGTATGTGGCTTGAGCGAGTTCTAACCCGGCTGCGGCCGCAGCCGGGCACCACATTGATCAGGGCGGATTGGACGTGGGGTATCCCGCACATCTTTTACGGCCTCCGCGCTTGCCGCGAGCGGCTGGTGTGGATCGACTTAGACCGGTCCGCTGCAGGAAACCCGGTAGCGGTTGGCGACACCTTGGTCAGGGCACTGGAGACGTTGCCCGGCCTGAGCCCCCTAGGCCGTTATGGCGGGCCTTGGCAGTACGCCCTCGACCACGCCGAAGCTTACCTGGACCTTCTGAGACCGTATACCATCGCCGTCAGCGGAGCAGAGCATGCCCCCGATCTTGCAGAGGCCTTACACCATCTGGTTCGCCGCAGCAGGGCGCAACTCGTACTCCAGGTCGACGGTACAGGTCTTCTACAAGAGCTCGGGGACTCCGTAACTCTGGGCCCGGAGGACATAAGCCTGACGCTCGATGAAGCCTACTTGATGGCGGGTGTCCTTGATCAGGCCAAGGTCCAGAGTCTCTGGCGGGACAGTCGGGGGGCTTACGAGCTCTTCCGCCAAGCCTTGGCCCGGCGGTACGGGCTCCCGCAGCCCTGGGTTCCAACCCCCTCGGGGTGGGCTACTCCAGGAGGGGTTGTAGACGACCCCAGTCATAGCCAGGTCTTCGAACTGCTCCTCGAGCAGCACTGCTATGAACAGGCGCTTGAACTTGCCGCGCTCCATCTGCCGGAGCGGGTACCGGAGGTCATCACGCCCGCCGCCCACCGCATGCACGCTCAGGGTCTGCACCACAAGCTCCTGGCACTCCTGGAGCGGTTGCCGAAAGCGATCCGGGAACAAGAAGAATGCCTGTTCTGGCGGCTGGCGGCTAGCGTGCGGGTGGGCAGGCACCGCCTGGTTCGTGAGGAGGTGGAAGTATACCTCAACGAGCGTGCCGCCCCTGAACTGCGGGCCCTGTACGCAGGCACCCTGGCTCCCATTGACCGCTTTGTGCCGCTGGTCCAGGAAGCGGTCGAGGCGCGGCGCACCCCGTTCACTCTCTACCAGCTTGGCAAGGCCCTGGAGGTACAGGACCCCGAGGCTGCGGAGGAAGTGTTACGGAAAGCCTTGGCCCTCGCCGAGGAGGAGGGTGAGCCCTACGAGGTGGTGCGCAACGCCGAGGGGCTCGGGGTGGCTCTGCTCGGGCTAGGCAAGTATGTGGAAGGGGCGCGCATTCTAGACTGGGCGCTGCATGAGGCCGATAAGATCCCGCTGGGCGATGTATACCGGCGGCTCGCCCTGCTAAACAACTGGGGTTATGCCCGTGTGCTGGTCGGGGAACTCAAGGGCCTGGAGCGTCTCTGCGAGGCCGAACACAGCCTGGCGAGCGCCGGGGGAATCCCTGACCTGAGCCGCCTGATGCGCTCTACGCTCGCCGCTCTTTGCCTTGCGAGGGGCGAGGGTGACCGTGCCCTCGAGTACGCCGCGGCCAATTGGGAGGCCGCCTCCAGGCCGCGGCGGGGGCCGGAGGGCAACAATCTGGTACGGGCACTCCTCGAGGTTGGCCAGTTCGAACGCGCTAAAGAGGTTGGCGAAGCAGCGTACTCCCTAGCACGCGGGACCCACCCTGTATATGAGCGGCGGGGGCTGCTGGCCTATGGGATGGCTCTCGCTCTAAAGGATCCCCGGCGTGCGCTGCCGCTCCTGGAGCAGTCGGTGAACGCCATGGGTTCGCCGTTGCTCGCCTACCGGCAGGCCCAGGCGATGCTCTACTTGGCGAACGCCCACCTCCACCTCGGGGATGAGGAACAGGCCAGGGCGACGTTGGAGCGGGCAGCACCTCGTTTGGCCGAGCTTAGCGACAGCGGCCTTCGGGCCCTCGCAGGCCCGCCGGAGGCCTTCGACCGGCTACGCTCGCTGATCCGGGGAGGCGAACGGGTGGAACTGCGCCTACTGGGCAAGGCGGAGGTCTGGATGGGCTCCAGGCGGATCCCCTTACCCCTGCGTCGGTTAGAGATCTTGGCGCTGCTTGCCATGTACCCGCAGGGGCTTACGGCCGAACGCCTGATACTGCTCCTGCAGGGTGACGAGGGCAACCTTTCGACCCTTAAGGCCCACGTCTCCTGCCTGAGGGAGTCTGTACCCGTGGGGACGCGGCCCTACCGGATCACGGTCCCGTTCGAGTCGGACTGGGGCAAGGTCTCACAGCTGATCCGGCAGGGGAACCTCCGTGAGGCGCTGGCCCTGTACGGCGGCTCGCTACTCCCCTCCTCCGAGGCCCCCGGGATCGTCAGTGCCCGTGCCGAGCTCGAGGAGATGCTCCGGCGTGCAGTGTTAGCCGCGCGGGACCCTGAGCTGCTAATGCTGCTGGCTGAGCGGGTAGAGGACGACCTTGAGCTATGGGAGGCCCTGCTGGAGGTGTTGCTTCCCCAAGATCCTGCACGGCCGCGTGCAGAGGCTTGCGCGGCGCAGATTCGGCGTTCCTACGGGTTATAGGGCGCTGATGCGGTCGGGCTGCTGCCGCCATTCGGGCTGACCCCTCCGCCATCCCCCGGGTCCGACGGGTCGGCCGACGCCAGGCCAGCCCATACGAGCGCCAGGACAGCCAGCCGCAGCAGGCATATTTGCAGGTACGACCGTGGTCTACACATACCGATCACCTCGTGTCTCCACGATGCCGCTTTCGGGTTGCCTACAGGCTGTTAAGGCAGCACGGCCGTACGCAACTTGGAGACAACCTGAAGGCAACCTTAACGAAGCTAAAAAGAGGCCGACCCCACGAGGGGTCGCCGGCGACCGGCGGTCTCACGCGTCGCGGCCCGATGCAACTCGAAAGGAGTGTGGGTTATGCGCAGGATCTTGGCTTTACAAAAGCTGTCGTCGCAAGTCGCCCGCCCTGCCCCGCAGGGCTGGAGCGCCATCAGTACGAACTGCTCCTCCAACAGCAACGGGTGCTAGCAGGCCGGCCTCAGGGTGCGCCGATCACTGCTTTCCCTAGCCAGCCGTACTGGAGAACCTCATTGTACCGTCACGCGGGGAGGTGAACCCAGGAATGTCTAGGATACTGGCGTTGCAGAAGCTCGTTCCCCAAGGTACCAGCCGCCCAGCGCCCCAGCACCTGAGCACCCTGAGCGTCATCTGCTCCTCCCAGAACGCAGGATGCCCCTAACAGGGGAACCCTTGCGAACTACCAGCACACGGCGGAATTAGGAACTAGACGACCCAGGGCCAACGCCTAAAGAGACCGCCACCGCCGTGTCTGTTGATCCGGTAGGTCCATATGACCCCAGACGCGAACAGCCCCACCCCTTCAGGTGGGCCGACGACGACCCGCGAGGCGCGGCGGGAGGTACGCCGCCGCAACGTGTTCACTCATCTAATCGTCGACCCGGAGTTCTACGAGTCGCTCGACGTCTACCGGCCGGGCCACGAGTACACCAGCTTGGCCACCTCCCTGCTGCCCGTCGATTGGAGAGTCTCCCAGGCTAACATCTGGTTCCACTGCTTTCCCCCATTTGTGGATATCCCCCTCCAAGGCTGGAAGATCCATGTGTCTGCCACGGTGCCCAACGCCTCCGAGGTTCTGGCTGCAGTGGTGCCGATCTGCGTGGCAGCCAGAACCCCTTTTAAGTTCATCGTCGACCGGCAGATGCTCTTCCTGACTAACTCCAAGTCGTGGGACCGGGGAGCGGCAGGTAAGTTCTTCACGATTTATCCCTCGAGTGAGCCCGACTTCACCGAGCTGATCGAGCGGCTATACCATGCCCTGGCGTCTTTCGAGGGGCCGTATATCCTCTCGGACCAGCGCTACAAGGACTCTAAGGTGGTCTACTACCGCTACGGGGGGATCGTCACTCTCCCCCGGCTCCAGCCGTCCGGCCTAGTGCAGCCTATGATCGTGTCACCGGACTTCCGCATGGTGCCCGACGATCGTACCCCCTTCTTCAACCCGCCTTCGTGGGCGTCAGATCCGTTCGCATCTCAGGTGGTGAACGCGGAGCTGGAGTCACCGTCGCTCAAGGACGGACGCTACGAAGTCAACGAAGTTCTGGCCTTCTCTAATTCCGGCGGGGTGTACCTGGCCCGTGACTTCGAGTCCGGGGACACGGTGGTGATCAAGGAGGCGAGGCCCCACACTTGCACCGACCTCCGGGGCAATGACGCGGTGAAGAACCTCTCCAAGGAGTTCCGTCTGCTCAGCAAGCTGGCCGCCGCTGGGGTGGCCCCCCAGGTAATCGACCTATTTCAAGACTGGGAGCACCTCTTCCTCGTCGAGGAATTCGTTGACGGGCTGCCGCTCCATGCCCACCCGGCAACCCTGAGCCCTCTGCTGGAGTACCGGCCAAGCCGCACCCAACTGCAGAACTGGTACGACCAGGTTCTCGGCATTGGACGCGCCATGGCCCAGGCCGTAGCCACCCTGCATGCCCATGGCGTCGCCTTCGGTGACTTGTCCCCCAACAATGTCCTGGTCCTGGCGGACGGGTCGGTGCGCCTGATCGACTTCGAGGGTGCCTACGAAGCCGGGGTCGACCGCCCGCTGCACGTTGTCACCGCAGGGTTTTGCCACCCAAGTCGGCTCCGGCAGGAGGAGGTGCGGTTCGTCGACGACCACTTCGCGCTGGGCGCGCTCCTGCTCTACCTCCTGTTCCCGATGAACAACCTTCTCAGCGTGGCTCCACGGGCGCATGAGGTCTTCTTAACAGCGCTCCAAGAGGACGTGGGGATCCCTGATGCAGCGACGGAGTTGATCTTGGCACTGATGGATCCCACCGAGGAGACTCGCCCGGACCCGCTCGCCGTGGCGGCAGCGCTCGAGCGACCCGAAACGCGTCGGCTTCAGCCCGTCCGGTCTCGGGCGGTTCGTACTCCGCCAGCACACGCCGGGAACTGGCTCGAAGCCCTCCTTAACGGTATCTGCTCCTATCTGCTGACCACCTCGACCCCCTCCCGCAGGGACCGCTTGTTCCCCAGCGACCCCGACCGCTCTAACCCCCTCTCCCTCGACCACGGGGCAGTGGGGGTGGCATACGCCCTTAAAACGGTGGGGGTACCAGTCCCGGAGGCGGTGCTGCGGTGGGTCGGATCACACGAGGTAACCCAGGACCGTTACGCGCCTGGGCTCTACTCCGGGATGGCCGGCATCGCCTGGGCCCTGGCCGAGCTCGGCCAGCCGGACCGGGCGCTGGAGATCTGGCGCCAAGCCTTCGGCCATCCCCTGCTGTTCAGGGTGTGGGACCTCTACTGGGGTGCAGCGGGCTGCGGGCTGGCGGGCTTGGCCTTGTGGCGCCTGACGGGCGAGTTGGAATGTCTCGAGGCGGCTGCTCGCATCGGCGAGATCCTTTTGCGCAGCCGCACCGAAGATGAGCGTGGCTGCCGCTGGCCGCGGGAGGACGGGAGTATCCCTATCGGTTATGCCCACGGGTCATCGGGGGTCGCCACCTTCCTCCTCTACCTGCACCTGGCTACGCGGGATAGGCGCTTCCTGGAGGTGGGGCAACGGGCCCTCGAGTTCGACCTGAGCTACTCGGTGCCCACCCGGGACGGTTACCGCTCATACCCTGAGGACACGGCCACCCTCCACATCGGCATGCCCTACTGGCGCTACGGCAGCGCCGGGGTCGGCACCGCTGCGTTGCGCTACAGCATCGTCACCGGCGACCCCGTGTTGCGGGCTCGGCTCGAAGAGCTAATCCCCGACACCTGCCGCAAGTACGCCATCTACCCGGGGTTGTTCACTGGGCTGTCGGGGCTGGGCCATTTCCTCCTCGACTGCCACCAGTTCTTAAAGGAACCCCGCTTTCTCATCGAGGCGCTTAATGTGGCTCGCGGGGTCCGCCTGTTCGCCGTCGAGAGGCCCGGCGGCGTGGTGTTTCCCGGGAACGATCTGCAGCGGCTGAGCGCAGACTACGGAACCGGCTCAGCAGGCATCGCACTGTTCCTGCACCGCCTGCTCCGTGGAGGGGCTAACCCTAACTTCTTACTTGATCCGCTCCTGCATGAGTGCCCAGGTGGCGCTCTGGCTGACTCGTCAGGGCACGTAGGGCGCCTGGCAGATCAGGCGGGATCCTTGCTTTCCTCACAGGAGGCGAAGACATGAGCGCAGTCCCTTCGAGGCTCGTGTGGTTGGTCCTGCCCAGGCATACGTCCTTGGCCCTGGCCGCGGCCTGGGCTTTCGCGTATGCCGCCGTGATCGCCACGGTTAACCCGATCCTGCTGCTCTACCTGGTTGATAGGGGAGTGGTGGCGGGTGATATACCGACCTTTGTTCTGCTCGGGGCGGGGTCGCTGGTAATTTCGGTCCTCCTACGTTTCAGTGACATCGGCCTGCTGCTCTATGCCCGGCGGCTGAAGGATGCCCGGGTCACGCGCCTGGTACTCGGCAACCTTGTCTGCCAGGAGTCCGCAGACCTGACGACGGGGCTACCTCCCGAAGGACCGGGATTCGCGTATGGTGCAGCACGGCAGGCCGCCGATACCGCCGTGGACAGGGTGCTGGGGGTGGCGCGGGACTTGGCGCTGCTGCTGGGGGGAGTGACCGTCGCTCTGTGGCTGTCGTGGCAACTTACCCTCGCTCTGGCTATAATGACAGCCACGCTCTACGCCATGGCTGCTTGGTTCGGACGGCTAGCCGTCGAGGGCCCTGCCGTATCGCTCGAGGAGGACCTCCGCCAGGCCCTGACTCGTGCGTATGCGGGGGGGGAAAACTCACGGGCCGCGCTTGAGCGCCTCCTCCAGATCGCTCACGCTGGGATATACGCTCAGTTCCGGCGCGCTCGGGCTTTTTCGACGTTGCAGGAATCGGTTCCGGGTTGGGTGGAGTCCGTGGTGTTTCTGGGGAGCGCGCTGGGGGTGCTGGTGGGGATCTTGACCTTCGGTGGCCTATTCGCGTACATGAACAGCTTCTGGAACGGGGTGAATGGCCTTCGCAGGCTAGTGATGATCCTGCGAAGGCCAACACGCTCTACGCGCCTCCGCCTGGGAGCTTGACTACCACCCCGCGCCCGTCCTGTATCCTGGGGGAGGAGGCTGCCCCTTGATCGGAAAGCTGCTCTTTGCGGTGGGTACACACCGACGAGCCTTTGTCCTAGCCTCATCCTGGGCCTTCGCCAACGCCGCTATCACGGCCGCGATCAACCCGCTGGTGGTCAAGCTGCTCTTCGATCAAGGGATCGCCGCCGGGGACGTACGACTCTTCCTAGGCGTGGGCGCGGGTGCACTGACCCTGGTCACACTGTTGCGGTTGTCTGACCTGGGGTCGCAGCTGTACGCCCGCAGGCTCAAAAACCGCATGTCCGCAGACCTAGCCCGCCGTTTACTAGGGGCCTACTACCGGCTACCCTACGAGCAGGTTCTCCGCGATGGCGAGGCCTATTATCTCTCGCGCACCTACGATGAGGCCAAGAACACCGCCGAGCCCACGGTGGATGTCACCTTGGGCATCGCCCGCGATGTGGCGCTGCTGCTGGGCGGCACGTCCGTGGTGGTGCTGCTGTCCTGGCAACTCACCGCCGTGCTGGGGCTTGTCACCCTAGTCCTCTACGTGCTCTCCGGCCGCTTCGCCCGCCGGATCCAGTCGCAATCTAAGGATGAACAGGAGGAGGAGGCTCGGCTACGAGGCGTGGTCGCGTCGGCAGTGCGGGCTTACCGCACCGCCCGGATCTTCGACCTGGTAGGTGCTAGCCTTCGGGCCTTCGACGCGCAGTTCGAGCGGTTTCAGGCCCGGCTCTACCAGCGGGTGCGCAACGCCGAGCTCTATGGCACCCTCAGCGGGATGTTCCTCGGCTGGGTCGAACTGCTGGTGATCCTGGGTGGCGGGTACGCAGTGCTAACCGGCAACCTGACCATCGGGGGATTGATGGGTTTCATGAACGCCTACTGGTTTGCTGTCAACGGGCTGCGTCGTCTCCTTGACGCCGTGCCTAGGCTCTCTCAGCTAGCTGCGTCTGCCAATCGTGGGGCGAAGATGCTGGCACAGGCAGAGGAGGTTGTCGCTCGAGGGGAGGCCGCGGAGGGGTCACTCGCGCTGCAGGGAGTGAGCTTTGCCTACGACGGGAGGGAGGTCCTAAACAGCCTTGACCTGCGGGTAGTGCCGGGAGAGCGGGTACTCATCGAAGGCCCGAACGGGTCCGGCAAGAGCACCCTAGCCCTGATCATCGCGGGACTGCTGGGCCCTAGCACCGGCTCGGTGGCGCGCCCACAGTCAGTGAGTGCGCTGATCGAGCCGGTCTTCTTCCCACCGCTGCCCCTGCGGGAGTTGTTACCGCCGGGGCAGGCAGAGGAGGGCGTTTCGCTCGCGGCGCGGCTAGGGCTACTTGAACACCTCGACCGGACCTTCGATAGCCTCTCCCTAGGTCAGAAAAAAAAGTTCGGGGTGTTGGTGGCTCTGTTGAAGGACTCAGACTGTTATATCTTGGACGAGCCCCTTGCAAACCTCGACCCAGACAGTTGTCAGACACTCCTAGAGCTGGTCCTCGAGCGTACCCGGGGCAAGGTGCTTGTCATGATCCATCACGGGGCTGACCAGATCCGCGGCTGCTTCGACCGGGTGGTCCACCTGACGCCACCTGCGCTGCATCCAGCCACAGCTGAGGAGCCGCAGGGCTAAGGCGCACCCGCGCGGGTGCGCTTGAGCCGGGCGAGGGCTAGCGCGGCAGGCTCAGCACGCAAAGCACCTGAGCCGGTTTCTCGCGCATGGTGTTAAGGTACCAGGTGCTCACGACGAACTCGCCCTCCGAGCCGTCGCGCGGGGCGTACACGTCACCGCCGCCCCACAGGCCCATCAAGAGGGCTGCTTCGGGCAGGGACGTTACCTCGGGCCGGGGCAGGTACGTCGCGTACCCGGCCTCCAGAATGCTCTGCTTGATGGCCTGCTGGTAGGGGTCTCCCCGCACCAGCGCCTTGGCTGAAGCATCGGAAGAGGCGAACTCCCTCGAGGTGCACTGGCCCCAGTTGAGCTCAGGCACCACCGAGTAGCCTAGCTGGCTGGCGACAACCTCGAGGGACTGCTCGAGCCAGGGCCCCCAGTTTTCGTCGCCGGCGACCACCGAGTCGAAAATGAATGGGCCGACCACGCCCTCGGCGGTCGGCATTTGATAGGGCTCAGATGGAGAGCTGCGGTTTCGGCTTGGCTCAAACAGGACACTGGCCAGAAAAGCCACCCCCAGTGCACCAAAAACGATGGCGAACTGCATGAGTTCGCGGTTTGATCTTTCCATTTTCCAAAACTAGCACACCGACCCCTGCCGACCCGCACCATATGCCTATGCCCAGGGTCACCAGCACGGCCACCCGCGTGAAGGTCCGCCTCGCCTACGGCAGCAGCCTCGACGTGTGCGAGCTGGTCGAGCAGTACTCCGACCAGGGTACCGTCAGCGATGTGCCCGTCTTCAGCCTGGCGCTGCCCCGACAGCAGCATCACCCCCCCGGCAGGGCCACGCCCCCGACCCTCGGGCGCTCGCGGGCGGGGGCGTGGCCCTGCCGGGGGG
Organism: Calidithermus terrae; assembly: GCF_003574345.1. Taxonomy (NCBI): domain Bacteria; kingdom Thermotogati; phylum Deinococcota; class Deinococci; order Thermales; family Thermaceae; genus Calidithermus; species Calidithermus terrae. The sequence goes on along the minus strand of NZ_QXDL01000114.1, from coordinate 15 downwards.
GTGATGCTGCTGTCG
>NZ_QXDL01000113.1:0-13318 GCF_003574345.1 Calidithermus terrae | reverse complement strand
CCGCACCCGTGCAGGCCCCCGCCCCCACCGGCTTCCCTGCCCCCGTGCAGTACAAGTCGCCCAAGGGCTACGAGGGGCTCGAGGAGCGCGTCCCCCTGCGCGGCCTGCGCCGGGCCATCGCCAACCAGATGGTGGCCTCGCACCTCTACACCGTGCGCACGCTGAGCGTGGACGAGGCCGACCTGACCGAGCTCGTCGAGCTGCGCGCGCGCCTGAAGGCCGAGGCCGAGCGCCAGGGCGTCAAGCTCTCCTACCTGCCCTTCATCTTCAAGGCCATCGCCCGCGCGCTCAAGAAGTTCCCCAGCCTCAACTCCTCGATGGACGAGGCCCGCCAGGAGATCGTCCTCAAGAAGTACTACAACATCGGCATGGCCGTCGCCACCGACGCCGGGCTGGTGGTGCCGGTGCTCAAGGACGTAGACCGCAAGAGCGTGCTCGAGCTCGCCGCCGAGGTGAACGAGCTGGCCGAGAAGGCCCGCACGGGCAAGCTCTCCCCCGAGGACATGAGCGGCTCGACCTTCTCCGTCACCAACATCGGCTCCATCGGCGCGCTCTTCAGCTTCCCCATCATCAACGTCCCCGACGCCGCCATCCTGGGCGTGCACTCCATCCAGAAGCGCCCGGTGGTGATGGAGAACGACGAGATCAAGGTGCGGCACATGATGTACCTCTCGCTCTCCTTCGACCACCGCCTGGTGGACGGGGCCGAGGCCGCGATGTTCTGCAAGGAGGTCATCCGGCTGCTGCAGAAGCCTGACCTGTTGTTGCTGGAGGCGATTTAGTCTTACGTCCTACGTCTAACGTCCTACGCCTAATCCGCATGACCGAACCATACCCAAGCTATTTCGGCTTCGAAGACCTTGAGGTCTATCAGCTTAGCCTGGAATTCATAGCCGAGGTCTACCGGTTGACCCAGAGCTTCCCTCGGAGCGAGCAGTTCGGCCTGAGCCACCAACTCCAACGGGCCGCCACCTCGGTAGCCCTGAACATCGCGGAGGGTCGGGGGCGCAACAGCGATAAAGATTTCGTACGCTTCTTAGGTGTAGCCCGTGGCTCTCTGTTCGAGGTAGTCAGCGGCTTGCAGGTCGCGGTCCGGCTCGGATACGCCACGGAAGGCGACATCAACGCCTTCCTGGCCAAGGCCAGCCGGATTAAGGGCAAGCTCAACGCGCTGGCAAGGGCACTCGATAGCGCCTGAGCATAGGACGTTAGACGCACGACGTACGACCAATGATAATGGAGGCGCTATGTCAACTGTCTACGATGTGATCGTCATCGGCACCGGCCCCGGCGGCTACCACGCGGCGATCCGGGCGGCCCAGCTCGGCAAGAAGGTGCTGGCGGTGGAGGCGGAGTACGTGGGCGGGGTCTGCCTGAACGTGGGGTGCATCCCCACCAAGGCCCTGCTGCACGCCGCCGAGGAGCTCGAGGGCGTCAAGCACGGCGCGAGCTTCGGGCTCGAGGTCAAGGACGCCAGGATCGACCTCAAGAAGCTGGGGGGCTGGCGTGACGGCATCGTCAAGCGGCTTACCGGCGGGGTCTCGCAGCTGTTCAAGGGCAACAAGGTCGAGCTCAAGACCGGCTTCGCCAAGTTCGTGGGCCCTAAGACCATCGAAGTCGGCGGGGAGCGCATCGAGGGCAAGGCCTTCATCATCGCCACGGGCTCCGAGCCCAACACCCTGCCCGGCTTCGAGGTGGATCAGAAGGACATCATCGACTCTACCGGCGCGCTGCGGGTGGAGGAGAAGTTCCCCAAGCGCCTGCTGTGCATCGGGGGCGGGGCGATCGGCCTCGAGTTCGCCCAGGTCTACAAGCGCATGGGCGCCGAGGTCACGGTGATCGAGTTCATGGGCCAGATCCTGCCCGCCGCCGACCCCGAGACCGCCAACCTCCTCGCCAAGGTGCTCACCAAGCAGGGCATCGCCATCAAGACCAACACCAAGGGCGTGAAGGTCGAGCGCAAGAAGGACGGCCTGCACGTGACGATGGAGGACGTGAAGTCCGGGGAGCAGAGCACGCTGGTGGTGGACAAGATCCTCGTGGCCACCGGGCGCCGCCCGCGCGGCAAGGGGCTGGGGCTCGAGGCCATCGGCGTCAAGGTGGACGAGCGCGGCTACGTCCCCACCAACGAGAAGATGGAGACGGGCGTGCCCGGCATCTACGCCATCGGGGACGTGACCCGCCCGCCCCTTCTGGCCCACAAGGCCATGAAGGAGGGCCTCGTCGCCGCCGAGAACGCCGCCGGGGGCAACGCGGTGATGGACTACCAGATCCCCAACGTCGTCTACACCTCCCCCGAGTGGGCCGCCGTGGGCATGACCGAGGAGGAGGCCGCCAAGGCCGGCTACAAGGTCAAGGTGGGCAAGTTCCCCCTCTCCGCCTCGGGCCGCGCCATGACCCTAGAGGCCACCGACGGCCTGATCAAGCTCGTCGGAGACGCCGAGACCGACCTGCTCCTGGGCGTGCACATCCTCGGCCCCAACGCCTCCGACATGATCGGCGAGGCGGCGCTGGCGCTGGAGATGGGCGCCACCGTCACCGACGTGGCCCTCACGGTCCACGCGCACCCCACCCTCTCGGAGGGGATCATGGAGGCGGCCGAGCACCTGCACAAGCAGGCCATCCACATCGCCAACCGTTGAGGCGAAAGCCGGCGCCCCGGACTTGTGAGGTCCGGGGCGTTCTCCGTGCGGGTGGATCAGTAGACCTGCTCGCGCTGCCCGAAGCTGATGACTCGAGGCGTACCCACCTCGTCGAGTTCGGTGGTAGGGAAGTAAGGCGGCGCCTTGCCGTTGAGCATGCGCTGGTCGTAGGTGAATTTGCGCCCGTAGCCGGCGGTAGGAGCCCCGGTCGACGGGTTGAACGTGCCGAAAGCCCCGTAGTAGTACTCAATGATCCCGCCCAGCAGGTGGACATCGCCGGAAGGCGAGAGGTCGGCGTAGTTCTCGACCCCGACAATGCCCGTGGAGCTCATGAGAACCCCCTGGATCGTGACGTTCTGGGGGGCGCGCAGCCCGCTGGACGCGTCGCCCCCGCCGATCAACACGTCGCCCGGGTCGGAGGAGGTGCCTTGAGCATAGATCCCGAGGATGTTGTTGACCTCCAGGTCGTCACAGGTGGCCCGGGTCACGCTGCCGTCGGGGTTGCGGGTAGGGCTGGATTCACACGGCGGATTCTCGTACTTGAGGTCGCGCGTGATGCGGATGTCGTCCCGGGCCGCTATGGTGATCTCCGCGAAGTGCGCCAGGGCGGGAGGAGCATCGTCGGGGTTGGTGCTGTTGGCGGGCACCCGGCTGGGCCCGCGCAACCGGTTGATGCTCCCGTCAACGTAGATGACCCCGTTGAAATTGCTCTGCACCGCCACCCAACTGCTGCCGCTCTTGCGGTATAGGACCTTGCTGGGGCCGTCCGCGTAGCGGTACTCCGTGCAACTGCTCGAGCTCGAGCTGGTGCAGGCCTTGATGTACTGGTAGGTGGCCGCGGGCTGCCACTGCCCCGAGGCGTTGCGGGTCAGGAGGTTGCCGTTGCTGTCGGTCGCGTAGAGATCGAGGGAGTAGAGGCTGCTCGTGAAGCGCAGCCCCCGGTCGTCGGCCGCGTCGCGCTGGCGGCTGTCGTTGTCCGGCAGCTTGACGAAGCTCGACCTCCAGCTCACGCCGTCGGTGAGCGCAGGCTGGGTCCCCCGGTAGGCCGGGGCGGAAGCGTTGGGGGACATCGAAGTTTCAGCGATGAAGGTCTGGCGGCTGCCGTCGGAGGACATGAACCGCGCGCCGGGGGTGACGCTCCCGCTGCAGCTCGACGCCCCCGGGGAGTCGCACCCGGCACTCGTCACCTCGCCCCCGAACCAGGGACTGCGGTAGAAGCGGAAGTGCTGGTTGGTGTGTACGGGGCCGTCGAAAAGGGTCCGGTCCGTGAACCAGACGTCGCCGCCCCCGCGGGCGGCGTGGACGTTGGTGAACAGGGCGTAGCGGGCGAAGCTGCTGCGCCCGATGGGGAAGCGGAATTCCCCTTGCAGCACGACGTTTCGTTGGTAGATGCCTTGCGCGGCCTCGGCAACCATCACGAACGGCAGGGAGTACTGCTGGAGGTTGTTCTGCCCGGTGCCGCCCCGGGGAGCGCCGTCCACGAAACGTCCGGACGGCAGCTTGACCCCGGTGGGCAGCCCCACGCCGCTAGGGTAGGTGGCGGACCCCGTACAGGCCGTGCTGGTGAAGTACACCCGTACCCGCACGCTAGCCCCGGAGCTCGCGGGCGCCGGGTTGAGGTCGCACACCAGGCTGTTTACCTCGGTCTGGAGCTGGCTCGCGACGGTCGCCAGGTCGCTCGCCACGGTGGCGGGGTCGGGGCGGGTTCCGCTGCCGTTCCCCCCATAGCTCCAGCGGTTGGTGGTGCTCGAGGTCGCGTTCACCACCTGCTGCAACCGGTCCCTCACGGGCCCTGTGAGCAGTGCCCCCGCCACGTTGGCCCCGCCGCGCGCGAGCATGAGGGTCTGAACGACCGCGGTGTTGTCCCGGCTGTGGCGCATCTCGTCGAGCATCCGGCTGAACATCAGGGCCGAGACGCCGCCGACGACCAGGATCGAAACGAGGGTGATGACTAAAGCGATGCCGTGCGACTTTCTCATGAGCATGAGACCACCGTCCCTATGGCGTAGGTGCCGTTGTTGAGGAGTTCCACCTGGCCGGTGTACGTCCTGGTGATGGCACGCCCCCGGGAGGTCTCCCGCGCTTCCATCACCACCTGCAGGCGCTGGAGGGTGTAGGTCGTGCCCGCGTCGGTAAAGGTCATACCCGGGAAAGCGCCGCCGGAGAAATCCCAGGTCCGCAGGGTGCCGCTCGAGCTCGTGTAGACGTAGTCGATGCGGAAGTTCGTGATATCGAAGGCCATGGCCTGCTCCGTGCCGCCCTCGCGGGTGTACAGGGTGTCCTGGTCGGGGTCGTAACGGATCCCCATGGCCCGGATGCGGAAAACCAGGGTGCCCGTGGGCGCGTAGGCCAGCGGGTTTCGGCAGGAGGAGTGGGAGAGCCTCCACTGGCTGGGCTGGCCGTTCTGGGCCACGCCGGAAACGCTCAGCACGATGGACTGCGCGCCGTTGACCATCAGGAGCTGGTCGTTGACGCCGATCCCCAAGGCGGACGCCGTCGCCGCCGCGGAGAGGATGTCGGCGTAGTGGTCCTGCTTGTTGACGACCGGATACCCGGCCCCGCCGTCGATGAGGCCGAAGGAGACCGCCCGCGCGGTGGGGGTGTAGGGCTGGTTGAGGATCCCGCCGAAGATCGCGCTGCGCAGATCCTGCGTGATCACCTCCATCACCCTCCGCAGCTTCGCCTGAGAGTTGGTCGCGGCCTCCTGGTCGCTTTGCGTCTGGAGCGACTGGATCATGCCGTTATACGCGATCGCCGTCACCGTGATCAGCACGGCCAGGGCGACCAGGATTTCGATAAGGGTGAAGCCTCTAGCTCTGCGCATGCCCTTCTCCTAGTTGATGCCGGGCAGGGGGGCGGCTGCCCCGCCGGCGACGGGGGCGGCCCCGACGGTCCGGGCCTCCACGCACGACTCCCCCTGCGCGCCACGCCAGCACACCTGGATGCGGTACGCCCGCAGGCTGCTGAGGTTGAGGCCACCGCTCACCGCCCAGGTGGGCGTGCCTTCGTTGGTGATCCGCGCGCGGTAGAGGTTGGGGTTGGCGAAGTTCCCCTCACTCGTCAGGTCGGGGAAGTTGGTCGTGAGCGTCCCGTAGTTCCACTCCCGGTAGGTAGAGGCGCTGTCCGGCATCACCTCGTCGTCGGCCCCTACCAGCCGGCGCCCGAAGTAGTTCAGCAGTTGGGACGCCTCGGTGCGCCCCCCCGATTCGACGTTCTGGCGCATATTCCCCAGGATCAGGAGCATGAAAGCCGACAGGGCTATGCCCAGCACGGCCAGTGCCACCATCACTTCGATGAGCGTCAACCCTCGTCTATTCATAGCTGTGCCCTCGTTCACTGCACCTTGACTTCCCCGATCAGCGAGAAGCTGAGGGAGTACGAACGCCCGTTGACCGTGACGTTGAGCGGTTGGGTGAACCCCGTGGGGAAGATGACCTTCCCGGGGGGCGTGAAGCTGAACCAGGTGCCGTTGGGGAGCTGCGCGCTCAGGGCGGCGGTCAGGTCCACGGAGCGGATCACCCGCGGGGTGGTCTCCTGGGTCTGCACCTGGAGGCGCCGCCCGACGCGGACAAGGTCGAGGCGCTGGCCCCGGCTGGCGGCGGCGGTGGCCCCCTGCCACACGATCTGCCGTACGGAGTTGAGGCCCGCCTTGGCTTCCTGGTTGCCGAGCATCCTGCGGCCCGAGACCGCCATGATCCCGAGCACGATCCCGATCAGGGCGATGACGAGCAACAGCTCGATAAGGGTCAACCCTCGAGGTCTTATCACGCCCCAAGCCTAGTTACATGGAGGCGCAACAGCCTACCCCTGACCAGGGGGTCGAAACTTGGGTTAAGTTCGCTTAATGCTGGCCCTCAGGCCGGCAATTGATCACGTGCGCGGCACCCAGGCCGGCTTTGCGCCCGAGGACCAGGCCGTAGGCGATAGCCTGAAGCCCCTCTACGCTGTGCGCGTCCGTTCCCAGCGAGAAGCGCAGGCGGTCCCGCCACCTCAGGACCAAGCGCCAGTCGAGGTCGCAGCGGTAGTAGTTGCAGTTGATCTCCACGGCCACGCCCCGCTCGGCGGCGCGCTCGAGCACCCGCTCCCAGTCGGCGTCAGCACCCTGGCGGCGCAGCAGCAGGCGCCCGGTGGGGTGGCCCAGGACCGTGAGGTAGGGGTTGTCCAGCGCCTTGAGCAGGCGCTCGGTCTGGGCCTCACGGGGCAGCTTGAGCCCCGAGTGCAGGCTGCCGATGACCACGTCGAAGCCGGCGAGGAGGTCGTCGGGGTAGTCGAGGGAGCCGTCGGGGAGGATGTCGGACTCGATGCCCTTGAGGATGCGGAAGGGGGCGAGCTCGGCGTTGAGGCGCTCGACCTCGGCCCACTGCTCGAGCACCCGCTCCGGCCCCAGGCCCCCCGCGTAGGGCGCCGACTGGGAGTGGTCGGAGATGACCATGTAGCGGTAACCCTCGGCGATGGCGGCCTCGGCCATGGCCCGCAGGCTGGCGGTGCCGTCGGAGTAGGTGGAGTGGCAGTGGATGAGGCCCAAGAGGTCCTCCCGGCGCAGGGGCTGGGCGGGCTCCTCCAGGCCCAGGTGTTCGGGCTCGCGCCAGTAGGGCGAGACCGGCCGGCGGCCCAGGCGCTCGAAGACCTCGGCCTCGGTGGGGGCCTCCGGCAGGGCGCCCAGCACCTCGAGGAAGGCCGCCGAGCCCGTGGCCCGCAGCAGCACGCTGCCGTAGTTCTGGGGGGTCGCGCAGAACACCTTGAGGGGCAGTCCCCCCAGGCGGCCGTGCCAGACGGTGCCCTCGAGGCGCTCGAGGTAGCGCCCCAGGGCGTGCTGCACGGCCTCGGGCTCGGCCAGGGCCACGAAGTCGAGGTTGCCCAGCGTCTCGAGGCCCCGCCGGAAGCTCCCGGCCACCTCGGCCCGGAGGCCGGCGTTCGCGAAGTCGGCCAGCAGCAGCTCGACGGCCTCGACCCCCTCGCCGTAGAGCACGCGGCGCAGGCTCTCGAGCGCGAAGCGTGCCGCCTGGACCAGGTTGGCCTCGGTCTTGGCCCCGAAGCCCGGGATGCCCCGCAGCCGCCCGGCCTCGCCGTGGCGGATGAGCTCCTCGAGCGAGCCCACGCCGTGCTCCCACAGCGCCCGGATGCGCTTGGGGCCCAGCCCCTGCACCCGGAAGAACTCCAGCACGCCGGGGGGCACCTGCGCCTCGAGCTCGGCCATGTAGGCGAACTCGCCGCTGTGCACGATCTCGGCGAGCATGGGCGCGAGCGCGGGGCCCACGCCCGGGACCCCCCGGAAGCCCTGCGCGGCCAGGGTCTGGAGGTCGGCCTCGAGCTTCTCGATGTTGCGGGCGGCCCGGCGGTACACCTGGGCCCGGAACTCCCCCTCCCCCAGCACCTCCATCAGGTCGGCGGCGTACTCGAGCATCCCGGCCAGCTCTTTGCGGTTCATGGCCTTAGCCTAACGGGGATCGCGCCAGTCACCGTTCGGTGGCGAACTGACCGAATCGGGTGGGGGATCTCGGCGAAGGCTTCGGCGAGCCGGAGGAGGAGTGCGGAGGGGGCGGTCACGAGGGCGTCACTGTACCTCGAGCGCGTAGGGCCGCCCTCGCCCTTCCCGGTAGACCAGCGCCTCGCGGTAGCCCGCCGAGCGCAGCGCCGCGGCCGCGTCGGCGAAGCGGTGGCCCACCTCCCCGGGCGCGTGGGCGTCGGAGCCGAGCACCACGGGGATGCCCAGTTCACGGGCCCGCTCCAGCAGCGCGGGCGCGGGGTACACCTCCCCCACCGGCTTGCGCCAGCCCGCCGTGTTGACGTCCAGGGCCAGGCCTTCCCCCGCGATCGCCCGCAGGGCCTCCTCCGCCAGGTCGAAGTAGCCCTCCGGCGGCACGTGCCCGAACTTCTTGGGCAGGTCGAGGTGGCCGATGGCGTGGTAGAGCCTCGAGCGGGCCGCCCGCTCCACCAGCCCGAAGTACTCGCGGTACAGCTCGCGCAGGTCGCGCTCGTCGAAGTCGGCGGCGAAGGCCGGGTTGTCGAAGGGCCAGGCCCCGATGTAGTGCACCGAGCCGATCACGTAGTCGTAGGGGTAGCCCGCCACCATCCGCCGCACGAAGCCCTCGGTGCCGGGGTGGTAGTCGGCCTCGAGCCCGATCCCCACGTAGAAGTCCCCGGCCTGCTCCCGGGCGCGCTCGAGCGTGGCGTGGTAGAGGGGCAACTGCTCGAGGCTCATGCGCACCTCGGGATCGAACCAGGCGGGCATGGGGCTGTGGTCGGTGAAGACCACGCCCTGCAGGCCCGCCTTCCGCGCGGCCTCGACGTACTCCAGGGGGTGCCCCACCGCGTGGCGGCAGAGGGGGGTGTGCATGTGCGAGTCGAACACGGTTCCCCCCTTCTCAGGCCAGCCGCGCGACCTGGCCGCTCGAGGCCCAGACCTGCACGCCGCGGCCCAGCACCGCCGAAGCGCGCTGGGCCAGGGCTTCGTCGGGCAGCAGGTCGCCCCCAGCGGCCTGGATCAGGCTCGCCACCTCGGGCGGGGCCAGGGTGGGCGCCCGCTCGAGCACGCTGTCTACCTGCCACCGCGAGGCCCACAGCCGCTTGAGCGCCCACAGCGCCTCCTGGGAGGAGGGCTCGAGGGCGAAGGGCGCCTCACCTGCGTAGCGCACCAGCAGAGGGCCCCCCGGCAACACCCGCCGCACCTCCTCGGCCCGCTCGGGCAGCAGGTAGCTCTCCCGCACCAGCCGCTCGGCCTGGGCGCAGGCGGCCTCGAGCCGCTCCTCGTCGAGCCGCGCCCCGAAGACCCCGGCGAAGGCGCTGCGGATCTGCTCGGCCAGGTTGGCGAGCTGGTAGAACTCGGCCTCGAGGCCCTGCAACACCACGGTAGCCACCACCGGCAACCCCGCGGCCTGAAGCTTCTGGAGATCGGCCACTTCACCAGCGGCAGGGGCTTTGTTCAGGGGGAAAATCATCGGCCTCGATTATAGGCCGTAGAGGCAGGAGACGGGAGGCTTGTGGCTCGTAGCGTGGCGTGTGGCTTGTGGTAGATGGCAGTACGCCTTCAGCCGTCAGCGGTCAGCCGTCAGCTTGTGGCTTTTGGCTTTTGGAAACCCCTCCCCAACCCTCCCCGCGCGCAGGGAGGGGGTATCCCCCCAGCCCCCCTTGCTAAGGGGGGTAAAGAAAAGGCGTCTTGCGTTTGGCGTTTTGTGTACGGCGTAGGACGTACGACGTACGACCGGCGTTAGGCGTTGGGCGTTCGGCTATCAGCTATCGGCGTTCGGCTACCGACACCCCGTCAAGCTACCGCCGGCCGCACCGCCCGCCGGATGCCCAGCGACAGCATCCCGCCCATGATCGCTACCGCTCCCGCGGCGAAGAAGGCCAGGTTGTACTCGCCCAGCGCGTCGCGCACGCTGCCCCCGGCCCACGAGGCGAAGGCCGCGCCGAGCTGGTGGGCGGCGAAGACCCAGCCGTAGACCGTGCCCACGTTCTGGCGCCCGAAGTTGTCGGCCACCAGGGCCACGGTGGGGGGCACGGTGGCGATGTAGTCGAGGCCGAAGAGGATGGCGAAGGGGACCATGGTCTCGGGGGTCACCGCGTAGGGCAGCAGCAGCAGCGAGAGGCCGCGGAACACGTAGTACACGCACAGCAGCTTGCGGGGGTCGTAGCGGTCGGTGAGCCAGCCCGAGGCGATGGTGCCCACGAAGTTCATCGCGCCCAGCAGGGCCAGCATCCCCGAGGCCACGCCCTGCGAGATGCCGCAGTCCACGGCGTAGGGGATGAAGTGGACGCCGATGAGGCCGTTGGAGGTCGCGCCGCAGATGAAGAAGGTGCCCGCCAGCAGCCAGAAGGTGCTCGAGCGCACCGCCCGGCCCATCACCCCGGCGTCGGCGGTGATCTTCGCGGGCGCGCTGCCCACAGCCGCCCCCAGAGGCCGCTCCCCGATCTCGGCGGGGCTGTCCCTCATCAGCAGCAAGACGGGCACGGTCACCGCCAGCGCCACCCCCGCCATGATCCAACTGGCCTCGCGCCAGCCCAGGCCCGTGGCCCAGGCCACGAGCGCGGGAATGAAGATGAGCTGCCCCGCCGAGGTGGCCCCGCCGAAGATCCCCACGACCAAGCCCCGCTGCCGGATGAACCAGCGGTTGGCGACGGTCGCGCCCAGCACGCTCCCCACAACGCCCGTGCCCACCCCGCTCACCACGCCCCAGATCAGGTTGAGCTGCCAGACCTGCGTCATGAGGGCGCTGCCCGCCATGCTCAGGCTCATCAGCAGCAGGCCGAAGAGGGTGATGCGGCGCGGGCCGTAGCGGTCCATGAGGTAGCCGCTGAAGGGGCCGCCCAGCCCGAAGAGCACCAGCCCGATGGACACCGCCACCGAGAGGGTGGTCTTGCTCCAGCCGAGGTCCTGCTCCAAAGGCACCAGCAAGGCCCCCGGCACCGAGCGGATCCCGGCGGCCACCAGCGTCGCCAGCACCGCCACCGCCACCACGACCCAGCCGTAAAAAACGCGTCTGCTCGTCACAAGTCCTCCGCGAATGGCTAAGCCTACCGCCTAGCGGCGGGCTACGGCCACCAGCCCCACCCCCAGCAGGATCACCGGCAGGGCCAGCACGGTGACCAGGGTGACGGGTTCGGCCGCCAGGGCCACGCCCAGCAGCACCGCCACCACCGGGTTGACGTAGGCGTAGCTCCCCGCCAGCGCGGGGCGCACCCTCGAGAGCAGGAACATGTAGGCGCTGTAGCCCACCACCGAGCCGAAGACCACCAGGTAGGCCCAGGCGGCGAGGGACCCGGGGCTCGGAAGCTGGGTGAAGCGCTCGCCCAGCAAGGTGCCCATGACCACCAGCACCCCGCCCCCCGCCAGCATCTCGGCGGCGCTGCCCATCATGCCCTTGGGCAGCGTCATGTGGCGGCTCCAGGCCGAGCCGAAGGCCCAGCAGACCGGGGCCAGGAAGATCAGGAGGGTGCCGACGAGGTTGGAGCGCAGGTTGCCCTCGAGCATCAGCAGCGCCACCCCGGCGAAGCCCAGCGCCATGCCCAGCCACTCGAGGCCGCGGGTCTTCTCCCCCCACAGCCGGCCGAACAGGGCCAGCCACAGCGGCATGGTGGCGATGATGGTGGCCGCCAGCCCCGAGGCCACCCCCAGCGACTCGCCCAGCGCCACCATCCCCATGCCCCCGCCCATCAGCAGCGTGCCCACGCGGGCCGCGCCCCACCACTCGGCGCGGGTCGGGGCGGGGGCGCCGCGCAACCGCAGCACGAGGAACATCCCCCCGCCGGCCACCAGGAAGCGAACCCCCGTCGCCAGCAGCGCGGGCATGGTCTCGACCATGTAGACGATGGCGAGGTAGGTCGAGCCCCAGATCAGGTACAGCGCCAGCAGGGCGGCCAGGACCATCCAGCGGTCGCCGGCGGCGCGGGGCAGAACCTTTTGCATCTGCACGCTCAAGCCCCCTTCCGGCTGTGCTCGGCCGGGGCGAAGAAGACCAAAATCTCCAACCGCTCCTCGACGTCGAAGAATTTGTGCTCCACCAGGGCCTCCACGAACACCACGCTCCCGGCCTGCACCGGGTAGACGTCCTGCCCTACCCGGATCTTGCCCTTCCCGGCCATCACCACGTAGACCTCGTCCTCGGCGTGGGGCTGCTGGGGGCCGGCGCCGCCGGCCCCCAGCACGTACAGCCCGCCGCTCAGCGCGGGGACCCGGAGGAACTCGAGGTAGGCCTTCCCCGACCGCTCCCGCCGGGCCAGGAGGGTGGTGATATCGAATGCGGTTCGGTCATTGAGCGGTAGGGCCATAATCACCTCCGGGCAACACCCCGAATAACCCAATGATATAAAACCGAATACCATTTCGTCTATATCTCATTCGGGTGCGTGGTAGAATGCCGAACATGGTTCAGCTAGACGCGATCGACCGGGCCATCGTGCTCGAGCTGCAGAAGGAAAGCCGCCTTTCCTACGCGGAGATCGGGGCGCGGGTGGGGCTTTCGGCCGCTGCCGTGCACGAGCGGGTGAAGAAGCTCGAGCGCAAAGGGGTCATCGAGGCGTACCGGATCCAGGTCAACCCCAAGGCGGTGGGCTTGCAGGTGACGGCCTTCATCGCGGTGCGGCTGCAGAACGACGCCACCTGCGCCGACGTGGCCCCTACCTTCGGCGACTTCCCCGAGGTCGAGGAGTGCCACAGCGCCGCCGGCGACATCGACGTGCTGCTCAAGGCCCGCACCGCCACCCCCGAGGACCTCGAGCGGCTGCTCTACCGCATCAAGCGGGTGCCCGGCGTCTCGCGCACCACCTCGACCGTGGTGCTCTCCACCCAGTTCGAGAACCGGCCCCTGATCCCCGTTGAGCCTGAGTAGAAACCCTGCTAGGATGGGCGGCCTATGCCCCTGAGACTGCCCCCCTGGGACGACCGCTACCCCTCCAAGAGCCGGCTGCGGCTCGAGGTCAGCATGATGCTGGAGTCGGTGGCGGAAGCCCTGCTGGGCCAGCTCGGGGAGGGGGCCTTCGTGGGCATCTACGCCAAGGGCTCGGCCCTCAAGCCCTGGGACAGCCCCCTCGACTACGTGCCCGAGCTCTCCGACCTCGACGTGCAGCTCCTCCTGCACGACCCCGACCTGCTCGACGACCTCGAGCGGGCCCTGGCGGTGCAGGCCGACCTCGAGCGCCGCTTCTTCCGGCGCGCCCCCCGGCCCCTGCACCTGCCC
>NZ_QXDL01000112.1:0-13360 GCF_003574345.1 Calidithermus terrae | reverse complement strand
GGGTTGAAGTTGCGCGGGTCGCTGGGGGCGTCGTCCACCCGCAGCACCTGGCCTTGCTCGAGGCTGGCCCAGCTCAGGCCCAGCCCGCGGGGGACGCGCAGGTGGGCGTAGCGCTCGAACAGCCCCAGCCGCCCGGCGCTCTCGAGCCACTCGCCCGTGCGGTAGCGCAGCAGCACGTGCACGTGCGGGGAGTTCAGGAGGTGCGCGAGCTCGCGCACCAGCAGGCCCACGATCTCCTCCTGGCGGCTGGCGCGGTTGAGGGTCTGGGTCAGGCCCTCGATGACCTCGAACTCGCGCAGGCGGGCCTCGAGCGCCGCCCGCTGGTTCTGCGCGGCGAGCAGGGCGGTGGCCTGGAGGGCGTAGAGCCGGGTGGCCTCGAGCGACTCGGCGGTGAAGGCGTCCTCGCGCGAGCGGTTGTCGAGGTGGATGTAGGCGGCCACCTCGCTGCCGATGAGCAGCGGCAGGTAGAGGTTGGCCCGGATGCTCTGCATGCGCTCGTGGCGCAGGGCGTCCTTGGCCGCGCGGGTGTTGGGCTGCTCGAGCGCCGCCGCGACGCGCAGGGCGAGGTCGGCCCCGGCGGCGATGCGCGGCTCGCCGCGCCGCCAGGCCTCCTCGTCGCCGTACCAGGCGATGACGCTGGGCTCGCTGAACTCCAGCCCAAGCACCTCGGCGGGGTAGCCGTGCAGGGCGATCACGCGGTAGCGGTGGTTGCGCCGCACGATGATGGCCCCGCCCTCCGCCCCCGGGACCACCTCCACCGCCGAGCGCAGGAGGGAGGGCCAGAGTTCTTCCTCCCGGTGCCCGGCCAGCGCTTGCAGGGTTTCCAGAAGAGTGGTGTAAGCGCTGGCAACACTCATCGCTCCGAAGTATAAGCCCAGGCTTAGCCCGCACTCACCCAAAGTGCACACTCTCCGCGGGTGGTGAAGGGCTCAGGGTCTGATATTGTGGCTGCCGTGGAAGCCATCGTGCTGGCCGGAGGTCGGCCCGACGACCCGCTGGCCCGGCGCTTCGCCGTGCCCGGCAAGTGTTTCGTGCCCTTTCGGGGCCGCCCGCTCGTCGAGCACGTGCTCGAGCCCCTGGCCGCTTCGGGCCTCACCGCGGTCGTGGTAGGCCCCGACCAACCCCTTCGCCCCGCGCCCCGCCTGCGCCTGCCCGACCGGGGCGGCATGCTGGAGAACCTCGAGGCCGCGCTCGAGGTCGCCCGCTCGGACAAGGTGCTCGTCGCCACCGGCGACATGCCCTTCCTGAGCGCCGAAGCCATCCGCTACGTGTTGGGGCAGGCCCCCAAGGCCGGGCTGGTCTACTGCGTGGTGCGCAAGGAGGAGATCGAGCGCTCGTTCCCGGGCATGCGCCGCACCTACGCCCGGCTCAGGGAGGGGAGCTTCACCGGGGGCAACGTCATCCTGCTGGACAAGGCCCTCTTCACCTCGGCCCTGGGGCTCGCCCGCAAGGTGGTGGCCCAGCGCAAGAACCCGCTGGCCCTGGCCCAGATGATCGGCTGGGGCGTGCTCGTCAAGCTGCTGCTCGGCCGCCTCACCATCCCCGAGCTCGAGGCCCGCGTCTCGCGCATGCTGGGCGTGCCCGCCCGCGCCTTGGTCGTGCCCTTCGCCGGCGTCGGCGTGGACATCGACAAGGAAGAGGACCTGGTGTGGCTCGAGCGGAGCGGAGCGTAGACGAGCCGGAACCCAAGCTGTTCGGTAGAGCGGCTCGAGCGAAGCGGAGCGTAGACGAGCCAGTACCTATGGGGTCTGGCGGGATGGCTCGAGCGGAGCGGAGCGTAGACGAGCCGGAACCCAAGCTGTCCGGCAGAGCGGCTCGAGCACAGCGGAGCGTAGACGAGCCGGAACCCAAGCTGTCCGGCAGACCCTTCGGCTCTCGGGGCTCTAGCTAGAGCAGGGGAGGGGCAGGGTATCCTAGGGGGGACGACATGCGAACGGTTCGTGAGCTACGCCTTGCTGGTTTGATCGCCTATCTCGCCGCCCTCATCGCCGGGATCCTGGGTTCGGGCCTGGTCCACCTCGCCCTCGGACGACGGGGCGCCTTCGGCTGGGACGGCCTGAACTTCTTCGGCCTGCTCGAGGGCATCTCCTTTTTGCTGATCTTCACCATCTCGCTTTGGGTGTTCAAGCGGGCGGTGCGGGTCACCACCACCACCCTGCTCTCGGCGGGGCTCTTCGTGCCCACCTCGGCCAAGGCCCTCTCCAGGCCCATCCCCGTGCTCGACGGCCTGGGCACCGACTCGCTCGAGACCCAGCTCGCCGTCATCCGCGAGGGCGGGGTGCCCATCGGGGTCATCGGGCTCGAGGACTCCCTCGTGCCCTGGGAGGAAGCCCCCGTGGTGGGCAGCGACGTCGCCGCCAACGACCTCTCGGTGATGTTCCGCAAGTACCCGGTGGTCATCGTGGCCGACGGCAACACTATCCACGGGGCCATCCGCCGCGAGGCCTACTTCAAGTACCTGGGTGCTTAGCCCAGCCGGACCACCCGCCCGGCCACCCGCCCGCTCAGGTAGCGGTCGTGGCTGGTGAAGAGCACGGTGCCGCCGAAGTCTTGCAGCATGCGCTCGAGCCCCTCCACGCTCTGGTAGTCGAGGTGGGTGGTCGGTTCGTCGAGGACGAGGAAGTTGGGGCGCTGGAGGATCAGCCGCACCAGCGCCACCTTGCGCTGCTGCCCCTCGCTCAGCGCGCCCAGGGGCCGGAAAAAGGCCTCGCCCGAGACCTTGAAGGCGCCCAGCAGCGTGCGGGCCTGGGGGTGCTGCTCGCGGGGGAAGAGCCGGTGCACCTCGATCCCGGCGTCGAGCCCGCTGCCCTGCTGCGGCAGGTAGCCCAGCCGCACCCTCGAGCCCCACAGGATTTCTCCCTGTTGCACGGGCAGATGCCCCAGCAACAGGCCGATGAGCGTGGACTTGCCGCTGCCGTTTTCCCCGGCCAGGTGCACCTTCTCGCCCCACTCCAGCCGCAGGTCCAGCCCCTCGAACAGCGCCCGCTCACCCCAGCGGTGAGCCAGGCCCTTCACGTCCAGGCACCAGCCCTGGCGGGGTTCGACCGGGAGAAAGCGCACCTCGTAGAACTTCTCGACCCAGGGCTTGGCCTCCTCGAGCTCGGCGATGCGCTCGGCCACGCGCTCCTTGGCCTGTACCGCCCGGCCCTGCAGCTTGGCGGCCTTGGCCCCGATGTAGCCTTTGTCCTTCTTGCCCTCGTAGGGCCGGTACTTGTCGGCCTCGCGGTCGCGGCCCCACTGCTTGTAGGTGCGCTCGACCTCCCTCAGCCTGGCGATTTCGCGCTCGAGCTTCTCCTTCTTGCGCTCGGCCTCCAGCCGCTCGGCGGCCCTGGTGGCGGCGAAGGTCGAGAAGTTGCCGCCGTAGAGGCGCAACTGGCCGCGCTCGAGCTCGAGGACGTGGCTCGCCACCTGGTCTAAAAACCAGCGGTCGTGCGAGACCAATACCAGTGTCTCGGGCGTCCGGCGCAGGGCCCGCACTAAGCGCTCGCCGGCGCGGTCGTCGAGGTAGTTGGTGGGCTCGTCGAGGAGGTAGAGGTCGTAGCGCTGCACGAAGCCCGAGGCCAGCTTGAGCAGCCGGCGCTCCCCCCCGGAGAAGCCGCCCACGGGCCGGTCCAGGCCGCCGGGGTCGAAGCCGAAGTCCACGGCCACCCGCTCGACGGCCTCGAGCCGGGCATACCCCCCGGCCTCGAGGAAGCTCTGGCTCAGGTCGGCGTAGGCCAGCGGGTCGGGCAGCCCGGCGGCCTCCATCCGCCGCAGGCGCTGGAACTGCTCGAGCAGCTCCGGCTGCGCGGCCAGCAGGTACTCCCGGGCGCTCAGCTCGCCCTCGGCGCGGTCCTCCTGCTCGAGCACGAACACGCTGCCGTAGCGGCGCTCGAGGGTGCCGAAGTCGGGCTCGAGGCGGCCCTGGACGAGGCCCAGCAGCGTGCTCTTGCCCGCGCCGTTGTGGCCGAGCAGGCCCACTTTCTGTCCCTGCGCCAGCTCCCAATGGGCCCCGGCGATCAGGTAGTCGCGTTGGCCGGGGTGGGCGAAGTGCAGGTTTTCCATCCGCAGCAATACGCTCACGCGGAACTCCTTGTTCTGGGGCGGGTAGCGTACCGCGGGCGACGGGGGCTTTCAGCGGTCCGCGCCCGCCCCCCGCGATACGCCCCGCTCAGGGCCTGCGCCGCACCCGCTCCTTGAGCTTGGCGTGGGCGGAGCGGTCGTGGGCCTTGGGCCCCTTGCCGTGCCCGGGGTCCCGCTTGTGCCCGTGCTTGTGGGGGTGGGCCTCGAGCCTTTTGCCCAGACCCGGCTCGCTGCGCGCGTCGGGGCGGGGCTCGAGGGGGCCTTGCGGCTCGGGGTGGTTCTGGCCTTGGTCGTCGGTTTGCGGGAATTCGAAGGGGTTGGGTTGTTTAGACATGGGCACTCCCGTGACCCGGCTCGAGCGGCCTTCACAGGCGCTAAACCCGTGGAGGGCGGCAACGTAATGCTCGAGCTTTCGAAGTTGGAAACCTCCTTTCCCCATGACTTTCGGGGAAGGGATTTGAGGCTTTGGGGAATTGTTTGGGGAATCGAATGATCGGGGCTCCAACAATAACGACCTAGCGCACGGCTCACCTCCCAAGCGAAACGGCAGCCCGAAGGCTGCCGATGCAGGTTTCGGGTCGGGGGAGAGATCAGGCCAGGTCGATCATAGGAGCCGCCGAAGCGACGAAGCAGTATAACACCGGCCCGCCCCTTTGCGCTATAAAAGGCGGTATGACCTCACCCCAACGCCTGCTCGAGCGCCTCGAGGCCATCGGGCGCTCGCTGGAAGCCTCCGGCCACGCCCTCGCCCTCATCGGGCTGGGCTCGGTGGGGCTCGAGCGCGACCGCCTCGACGAGCACTCCGACCTCGACTTCTTCGCCCTCGTCGAGCCGGGCCACAAGGCCCGCTACCTCGACGACCTCTCCTGGCTCAGCGACGTCGCGCCGGTGGCTTTCCTCTTCCAGAACACCGCCGACGGCTACAAGCTGCTCTACGCCGACGGGGTGTTCTGCGAGTTCGCGGTCTTCGAGCCGCAGGAGCTCGAGCAGATCCCCTTCGCGGCGGGCCAGGCCGTCTGGAGGCGGGCGGGGGTGGACGCCTCCGTCGCGACGCCGGCCCGCCGGGCCGCGGGCGGCGCCCGGCCGGGGGTGGAGTGGCAACTGGGCGAGGCCCTGACCAACCTCTACGTCGGCCTCAAGCGCTACCGGCGCGGCGAGAAGCTCTCCGCGATGCGCTTCGTGCAGGGCTTCGCCCTCGACCGGGTGCTCGAGCTCGCCCCGGCGCTCGAGGCCGAGCAGCCTGCCCACCGCGACCCCTTCAACAACGAGCGCCGCCTCGAGCAGCGCTTCCCACGCTTCTCCGCCCGGCTGAGGGAGTTCGCCCAGGGCTACGACCGCACGCCCGAGTCGGCGCTGGCGCTGCTGGCTTTCCTCGAGCGGCACTTCGAGGTCAACGCGGCCATTGCCCGTGAGATCCGCGCGCTGGCCGCGCTGGGGTAGGCCCGTGCCCTTCGCACTTCCTGCCCGGCCTCTACCGCGCCTGCCTGCTCCCCGGCGACGGCGGGGAAGACGCCGGCGCCCTCACCAAGCTCTACCGTGACGAACCCCACCGCGAGCTGCTCGAGCGGGCCGTCCTCGAGGCGGAGCAACGCGCTGTCGCCACGCCCGCCCGGCCGGGGTGTTCGATGCCCTCCTGGGAGCGCCAAGGGGTTGAGTTTCCGGCGCCCGATGAGCGACCGCGGGGCGTAGCCCGCCCGGTCGTGCGGCGGTACGGGAGCGGCTGAACCGGCCCCGCTCGAGGGTGTTGCGCTCGAGCGTCTGCGGCTCATAACCCGCTCTAACCTGAAGCTGGTTATACTCATTCCAGCTCACCTCGAATTGTCCCGCTCATCAGACTTGACAGCATTACGCTCAAGTATCATGATAAAACTACTGCGGTGGAGGGATCGGCATGAATTTGGAGAAATGGACCGAACAAGCGCGCCAGGCGGTGGCCCAGAGCCAGGTGCTGGCCCGGGAGATGAGCCACTCGCAGATCGACGTGCCCCACCTGGCGGCGGTGCTGCTGCGCGACTCGGCGGGGCTGCCGGCGAAGCTCGTGGGCAAGGCCGGGATGAGCCCGGACGTGGCCTACCGCCTCGCCCAGACCGAGCTGGGCAAGCTGCCGCGCATCAGCGGGGCCGAGGCGGGGCAGTACCTCTCGGGGAAGCTCAACGGCGTCCTCACGCGGGCCGAGGCCCTGGCGGCCGAGCTCAAGGACAGCTACGTGGCGGTGGACACGCTGCTGTTGGCGCTGGCCGAGACCGGCTTCGCGGGGCTCAACGCCGCCTCAGTCAAAGCGGCCATGCTCGAGGCCAGAGGAGGGAGGAAAGTGAACTCAGAACACGCCGAAGGGACCTACAACGCCCTCGAACAATACGGCATCGACCTCACCAAGCAGGCCGAGGAGGGCAAGCTCGACCCGGTGATCGGGCGCGACGAGGAGATCCGGCGCGCCATCCAGATCCTGCTGCGCCGCACCAAGAACAACCCCGTGCTCATCGGCGACCCCGGGGTGGGCAAGACCGCCATCGCCGAGGGGCTGGCCCAGCGCATCGTCAAGGGCGACGTGCCGGAGGGGCTCAAGGGCAAGCGCATCGTCAGCTTGCAGATGGGCTCGCTGCTGGCGGGGGCCAAGTACCGCGGCGAGTTCGAGGAGCGGCTCAAGGCGGTGATCCAGGAGGCCACCCAGAGCGCCGGGGAGATCATCCTGTTCATCGACGAGTTGCACACCATCGTGGGCGCGGGCAAGGCCGAGGGCGCGGTGGACGCGGGCAACATGCTCAAGCCGGCGCTGGCGCGGGGCGAGCTGCACATGATCGGCGCGACCACCCTCGACGAGTACCGCGAGATCGAGAAGGACGCCGCCCTCGAGCGCCGCTTCCAGCCGGTGTTCGTGGACGAGCCCAGCCTCGAGGAGACCGTGAGCATCCTGCGCGGCATCAAGGAGAAGTACGAGGTGCACCACGGCGTGCGCATCACCGACTCCGCGCTCATCGCCGCCGCGCAGCTCTCGCACCGCTACATCACCGACCGCCGCCTGCCCGACAAGGCCATCGACCTCGTGGACGAGGCCGCCGCCCGGCTGCGCATGGCGCTGGAGTCGAGCCCCGAGGCCCTCGACTCGCTCGACCGCAAGAAGCTGCAGCTCGAGATCGAGCGCGAGGCGCTGAGGAAGGAGACCGACCCCGAGTCGCGCCTGCGCCTGGGCGACATCGAGCGCGAGATCGCCGAGCTCACCGAGGAGATCGGCAAACAGCGCGCCGAGTGGGAGGCCGAGCGCGAGGTGATGAACAAGCTCCGCGCGGCCCAGCAGAAGCTCGACGAGGTGCGCACGCAGATCGAGCAGGCCGAGCGGGCCTACGACCTCAACAAGGCCGCCGAGCTGCGCTACGGCGAGCTGCCGCGGCTGGAGGCCGAGGTGCAGCAGCTCTCGCAGCAGATGCAAAGCGCCAAGTTCGCCCGCCCCGAGGTCTCGGAGGAGGACATCGCCGAGATCGTGGCCCGCTGGACCGGCATCCCGGTCTCCAAGCTGCTCGAGGGCGAGCGCGAGAAGCTGTTGCGCCTGGAGGACGAGCTGCGCCAGCGGGTGGTGGGCCAGGACGAGGCCATCACCGCCGTGGCCGACGCCATCCGCCGCGCGCGCGCCGGGCTCAGCGACCCCAAGCGCCCCATCGGCTCTTTTCTGTTCCTGGGGCCCACCGGCGTGGGCAAGACCGAGCTCGCCAAGACCCTGGCCGCCACCCTCTTCGACTCCGAGGAGGCCATGGTGCGCATCGACATGACCGAGTACATGGAGAAGCACTCGGTCTCGAGGCTGGTGGGTGCCCCTCCCGGCTACGTGGGCTACGAGGAGGGCGGGCAGCTCACCGAGGCCATCCGCCGCCGCCCCTACGCCGTCATCCTCTTCGACGAGGTGGAGAAGGCCCACCCCGACGTGTTCAACATCCTCCTGCAGATCCTCGACGACGGGCGCCTCACCGACGGCCAGGGCCGCACCGTGGACTTCCGCAACACCGCCATCATCCTCACCTCCAACCTCGGCTCGCCGCTGATCCTCGAGGGCATCCAGTCGGGCCTGAGCTACGAGGGCATCCGCGAGCGGGTGATGGGCGTGTTGCAGCAGAACTTCCGCCCCGAGTTCCTCAACCGCCTCGACGAGATCGTGGTCTTCCGCCCGCTCTCGCGCGAGCAGATCGCCCAGATCGTGGAGATCCAGCTCAGGAACCTGCGCGCCCGCCTGGCCGAGAAGCGCATCGGCCTCGAGCTCTCCCCCGAGGCCATGGCTTTCCTGGCCGAGCGCGGCTACGACCCGGTGTTCGGCGCCCGCCCGCTCAAGCGGGTGATCCAGCGCGAGCTCGAGACCCCGCTCTCGCGCAAGATCCTCTCCGGCGAGGTCGGCGACGGGGCGAACTTGTGGGTCGGCGCCGGCCCGCTGGGCCTGACCTTCGAGCCCAAGAAGGCCGTCCAGGCCTGAGCCCGGACCCACCCGGACCCCGCCCCCGCGGCGGGGTCTTTCCCGTGGTCTTGCTAAGCCTCGCCCGGATGCAGTATGGTGTACCTGGTCAAAAAAACCTGGCTGTGGAGGTTGTATGAGACGGCTGTGGATCGGCTTTTTCGGCGTGTTGCTGGCGGCGTGTTCCAATGCTCCCCAACCTTCGGAGGTCGGGGCCCAGGCCCTGCGGCCCGCGGGGAGCCCGGACGTGGCGATCTTCGTGGTCTCGGGGCGGTGCGGGGTGGGCACGTGCAGCGCGCCCGAGCAGAACTGGGACTACCTCGGCCCCCAGGGCACCGGGCAGGCCGTGGCCCAGGCCTTCCAGGCCCTGGGCTATAGCACCCGTGTCTACAGCTACTCGGCGCACCTGCGCAGCCACTACTCCAGCATCTCCCGCAAGACCGAGCCGGGCTTCCTCGAGCTCGAGGCGCAGTTCAAGGCGGTGGTGCAGAGCTGGGTCAACGGCTTCTCCAACCCCACCCGCATCGCCCTGGTGGGCCATTCCCACGGCACCAACTGGACGCACAACCTCACCCGGATCTACGGCGCCGTGCGCTTCGCCTACGTCATCGACCTCGACGGCATCTGCTACTTGTGGGAGGACGACAACGCGCCCTACTTCCGCGACTACTACGCCCAAAACGGCAACCCCTGGGGCGTGGACATCTCCGACAGCTGCGACGCCATCCCCGTCAAGCGCTGGTACGGCACGAGCTACTACAACGCCAAGGACGTGGCCTTCGCCAACACCACCTACAACCTCGAGGTGCAGAGCAAGCGGGTCTTCCTGCGCCGCGAAGGCCAGCAGGGCGGCGACGTCGAGCCCCAGGGCGAGACCAACTTCGCCTACGACTACACCGCCAACCGCCGCACCAACGGCAGCACCACCGGCATCTACACCTACGTGAGCTCGAGCGAGGGCCATAACCAGGTGGACGAGCCCGGCAGCCAGGCGCTGGCCTGGGTCGAGGGCCAGATCCAGCGGCTGGGCCTGCCCTGAGCGCGTTTCCCACGAACAACCGCCCGAACAACCGCCGGGGCTGGCGGTTGTTTACCCCGCGCGGCCGGGGCGACCGCGCGGGGTGTTCGGGGGAGCCCTACTCCTCGAGGGTGCTGAGGTCGCCGGGGTCGCGCCCGAGCTCCTGGGCCTTGAGCAGGCGGCGCATGATCTTGCCCGAGCGGGTCTTGGGCAGCTTGTCCAGCACCGCCACCGCGGCGGGGGTGGCGATGGGGCCGAGCTGGTGGCGCACGTGCTGGGTGAGGTCGGCCTCGAGGCCCTCCCGCCTCTCCTGCCCGGCCCGCAGCACCACGAAGGCCTTGATGCTCTCGCCCTTGATGGGGTCGGGCACCCCGATCACGGCGGCCTCGGCCACGGCGGGGTGGGAGACCAGGGCGCTCTCCACGTCGGCGGTGCCGATGCGGTGCCCGGCCACGTTGAGCACGTCGTCGCTGCGGCCCAGCACCGTGAAGTAGCCCTCACCGTCGCGGCTGGCGACGTCCCCGGCGGCGTAGAGCCCGCCGGGGAGCTCGAGCCAGTACTGCTCGTAGCGGGCGTGGTTGCCCCATACGGTGCGCATCATGTGGGGGAAGGGCCGCTTGAGCGCGAGCAGCCCGCCGGTGCCGGGGGGCACCTCCTGGCCCTCCACGTTGACCACCACCGCCTCCACGCCCGGCAGGGCCACCCCCACCGCGCCGGGCTTGGCCTCGAGCGACAGCGGGGTGCCCAGGGTGGGGCCGCCGAGCTCGGTCTGCCACCAGTTGTCGGCCACGAAGCCGCGCCGCCCGCCCTCGGCCAGGTGCTCGTAGGCCCACAGCCAGGCCTCGGGGTTGAGCGGCTCGCCCGCCACCCCGATCAGGCGCAGCGAGGAGAGGTCGTGCTGCCGCGGCCACTGCGGGCCGTACTTCATGAACATCCGCACCGCGGTCGGGGCGGTGAACATCACGCCCACCCGCTCCTGCTCCACGACCTTCCACACCGCGCCGGGGTCGGGGAAGTCGGGGGCCCCCTCGCGCAGCACGCTGGTGAGGCCCTCCAGGAGCGGCGCGTAGACGATGTAGTTGTGCCCCACGATCCAGCCGATGTCGCTGGTGGCCCAGAACGCCTCGGCGTCCTTGGCGTCGAAGAAGGTGCGCAGGTGGTAGCTGATGCCCGCCATCAGGCCGCCGTGGACGTGGACGACGCCCTTGGGCTTGCCCGTGGAGCCGGAGGTGTAGAGGATGTACAGCGGGTGCTCGGCGTCCAGGGGCACCGCCTCGGCCGCCGGCGGGTGCCCCCACAGTAGCTCGCCGAAGTCCTGGCCGAAGGGGCGCTCAGAGGCGCGGCAGAACCAGACCGTGGGCACCTCGAGGCCCTCCAGCGCCTGCACCACGATGCCCTTGAGGTCTATGGCCTTGCCCCGCCGGTAGCTCACGTCCCCCGCGATCACCAGCTTGGCCCCGGCGTCCAGGACGCGCTCGCGCAGCGCGCCCACCCCCAGCCCCGCGTACACCACCGAGTGGATCGCGCCGATGCGGGCGCAGGCCAGCATGGCGATGCAGCCCTCGAGGGTGAGGGGCATGTAGATCACCACCCGGTCGCCCTGCCCCACCCCCAGCGAGCGCAGCGCGGTGGCGAAGCGCGCGACGCGCTCGAGCAACTCCGCGTAGGTCAGTTGCCGCCGCGCGCCGTCCTCGCCCAGCCAGATCAGGGCGACCTGGTCGCGCTTGGGGCCCTGGGCGTGGCGGTCGAGGGCGTTGTAGGCGAGGTTGGTGCGGCCGCCCACGAACCAGCGGTGGTTGGGGAATTCCCACTCCAGCACCCGCACGAAGGGCTCGAACCAGTGGAAGCGCCGGGCCCAGCCGCCCCAGAAGCCCTCGGGGTCCTCGAGCGAGCGGCGGTACTCCTCGGCGTAGTCGCGCAGGTTGGCCCCCTCGCGCAGGGATTGGGGGGCGGCGTGGCGGCCGTGGGTCTTGAGCAGGGGTTGCAGGTCCATAGCTTCCTCCGGTGGGCACTAGTTCTCCAGGGTCGAGAGGTCACCCGGGTCGGCGCCGGTCTCTCGCGCGCGCAGCACCCGCCGCACGATCTTGCCGCTCTTGGTGCGGGGGAGCTGGGGGGTGAAGACCACCTCGACGGGCACCTCGAGCGGCCCCAGGCGGCGGCGCAGGTGGGTGACGAGCTTCTGGGCCATCACCGCCTGGACCTCGCCGTCCATGTCGGGGGTGCGGGGCACGACGTAGACCTTGATGATCTCGCCGCGCTCGGGGTCGGGCAGGCCGATGGCGGCGGCCTCCACCACCGCCGGGTGCGAGACCATGGCCCCCTCGATCTCGGCGGTGCCGATGCGCTGCTCCCCGGCCTTGATCACGTCGTCGCCGCGCCCCAGCAGGGCGACGTAGCCCTCGTCGTCGGCCACCGCGATGTCGCCGGTGAGGTAGAGCCCGTCCTGCACGGCCCTGGCGTAGCCGGCGGGGTTGTTCCAGAGGGTGTGCATGAAGGAGGGGAAGCCGGGCTGCAGGGCCAGGCGGCCCTTGTGGCCGGGCGGCAGGACGCGGCCCTCGGCGTCGAGGATCAGCGCCCGCACGCCGGGCAGCGGGAAGCCGACCTTGCCGGGCTTGGCGGGCTGGCACAGCGGGGTCGCCAGGCAGGGGGCGCCGGTCTCGGTCTGCCACCAGTTGTCCACGGTCCAGGCCAGGTGCTCGGTGGCCCAGTGCCAGACCTCGGGGGCCAGGTACTCGCCCACGCTGCCCACCAGGCGCAGGCTCGAGAGGTCGGCGCGGGCGGGCCACTCGGGGCCGTGGCGGCGGAAGCTGCGCAGCCAGGTGGGGCTGGTGAGGAGCACGTTGACCGCGTGCTGCTCGAGGGTTTCGTAGAAGGCGCCGGGGTCGGGGTAGTCGAGCTTGTCCTCGCGCAGCACGGTGGTGAGCCCCTCGAGCAGCGGGGCGTAGAGCCCGTAGGCGTGCCCCACGATCCAGGAGAGGTCGGCGGTGGTCCAGAAGGTCTCGCCGTCCTTGAGGTCGTAGAGGGCGCGCAGGTGGTAGGTGGTGCCCGCCATGAAGCCGCCGTGGGTGTGCACGACCCCCTTGGGCTTGCCGGTGGAGCCGGAGGTGTAGAGGATGAAGAGGGGGTGCTCGGCCGCGACCGGCTCGGCGGGGGTGTCGGGGCGCTGGCGCTCGAGCAGCTCCCACAGCTCGAGCGGGCGCCGCTCCCCGCCCCGCGAGTGCCACAGCACGGGGAGGTCTAAGCCCTCGGTGGCGGCCTCCACCAGCGCCGCCAGGGGCAGGGCCCGCCCCGACTGGTACAGGCGGTCGGCGGCCACCAGCAGCCGGGCCTGGGTGTCGAGCAGCCGCTCGCGCAGGGCGAGGCCGCCCAGCCCCGCGGGGATCGCGGCGTGGATCGCGCCGATGCGGGCGCAGGCCAGCAGCGTGAGGGCGGCCTCGAGGCCGCTGGGCAGGTACACCGCCACCCGGTCGAGCAGCTCGCGGTAGGTCAGGCGGTGCACCTGGCCGTCGCCGGCGTGGGCGATGAGGGCGAGTTGGTTGCGCCGGGGGCTGTGGGCGTGGCGGTCGAGGGCGTTGTAGGCGGCGTTGGTCTGGCCGCCTGAGAACCAGCCGGCCTCGTCCCGCACGCGCTCGAAGGGGCGGAACCAGTGGAAGCGCCGGGCCCAGTCGCCCCAGAAGCCCTCGGGGTCCTCGAGCGAGCGGCGGTACTCCTCGAGGTAGTCCTGGAGGTTGGCGGCCTGCCGGAGGGGCCCAGGGGCCTCGAGCCGGTCGGTGTTGCGGCGGGAAGGGGGCTCGAGGCCCCTGGGCCCCTCCGGCAGGCCGCCAACCTCCAGGACTACCTCGAGG
>NZ_QXDL01000111.1:0-13629 GCF_003574345.1 Calidithermus terrae | reverse complement strand
GCCCAGCCCAGGCCCCCCACGTAGTGCACCGAGATCAGGGGCACCACCATGAAGAACCCCGCCCACATCAGGAAGTTGTCCACGAGCAAGATGGTGATGCCCCGCGCCCGGGCAGGGTCGTCGGGGATCCCGGCGGCCTGCCGGAAGCGCTGGGTCACGATCTGAGTCACCGCTCGAGCCTACCCTCTTTTCTCGAGAACCGTCTTAGGACTGGGCGGGGCTAGCGTCGGGTGCTGGGTTCAGAGGGAACGGGAGGCCTGCGGCTCGTGGTCTGCCCCTCCCCAACCCTCCCCGCACGCAGGGAGGGAATGTCCTTGCCCTCGAGCTTCGCCCTGTGGCGCAGCAACCCTCCCCGCACGCAGGGAGGGAATATCCCCCCTGGCCCCCCTTGCTAAGGGGGGTAAAGAAGGGGCGTCTTCCGTACGACGTAGGACGTACGACGTAGGACGCCGGGTGCGGGTCGCACGTCCTGCGCCCGGCGTCCGGCTATCGGCTATCGACAACCCCCCTAGCTCACCCGCTCCACCCGCAACATGTTCGTCGTCCCCCGCACGCCGAAGGGCACCCCCGCGGCGATCACCACCCGGTCGCCCGGGTCGGCCATGCCGGCCTGCTTGACCATCCGCAGGGCGATGTCCACCATGTCCTCGGTGTCCTTGGGGTCGGGGGCCAGCAGCGGCAGCACCCCGCTGATGAGGGCGAGCTGGTTGCGCACGTGGGGGTTGGGGGTAAGGGCCAGCACCGGCACCGAGGGCTTGGTGCGCGCGATGCGGCGCGCGGCCCCGCCGGTGGCGGTGAAGGTCACGATGAGCTTGGCCCCCGAAGCGTCAACGACGTTGTCCACCGCCAGGGCGATGGCGTCCTGCACCGAGGGCGTGGGGGCGGGGCGCAGTTCCTGCAGGCGGTTGAGGTACTCGGGGCTGGCCTCGATCTTGCGGGCCACCTTGGCCATGGTCTGCACGGCCTCCACGGGGTAGGCGCCGGAGGCGGTCTCGGCCGAGAGCATCACCGCGTCGGAGCCGTCGAAGATGGCGTTGGCTACGTCGGAGGCCTCGGCGCGGGTGGGGATGGGGTTCTTGACCATGCTCTCGAGCATCTGCGTGGCGGTGATGACCGCCTTGCCGGCGTGGATGGCCTTGAGGATGACGCGCTTTTGGATGATGGGCACCTCCTCCAGCGGCATCTCCACGCCCAGGTCGCCGCGGGCGACCATGATCCCGTCGGCCTCCTCGAGGATCTCGTCGAAGCGCGCGACCGCGCTGGGCTTCTCGATCTTGGCCATCAGCCGGGCGCGTGAGTTGTGGCGGTTGAGGTAGTGGCGGGCTAAGAGCAGGTCGTCGCGGCTGCGGACGAAGCTCATGGCTACCCAATCGACCTCCAGCTCCACCCCCAGCGCCAGGTCCTCGATGTCCTTGTCGGTGAGCGCGGGGATGGAGAGGTCGGCACCGGGGATGTTGATGCCCTTGTTGTTCGACAGCCGCCCGCCCACCTGCACGGTGGTGTGGATGTCGTTGCCGCGCACCTCCTCGACCTTGAGCCGCAGGTTGCCGTCGTCGAGGAGCAGGATCATGCCGGGCTCGACGTCCATGGGCAGCCCGCGGTAGGTGGTCGAGACCCGGCTGGCGTCGCCGTCAACGGGGTCGCTGGTGATGGTGAAGCGCTGCCCCACCTGCAGCTCGACCGCGCCCTCGGCGAAGCGCCCCACCCGGATCTTGGGGCCTTGCAGGTCCTGCAGGATGGCCACGGTGTGCCCGAGCTCCTCCGAGACCTGGCGGATGATCTGCACGCGGCCCCGGTGGTCCTCGGGGGTGCCGTGGCTGAAGTTGAGGCGGAACACGTCGGCCCCGGCCTCGATCAGGGCCTTGATGACCTCGGGGCTGGAGGAGGCCGGCCCCAGCGTGGAGACGATCTTGGTGCGTTTAGAAAGCGCCATATCCCAAAAACCTCGCCCCCGCGCCCAGTTCTTCCTCGATGCGCAGGAGCTGATTGTACTTGGCGAGGCGGTCGGAGCGCGAGGCCGAGCCGGTCTTGATCTGGCCCGCGTTGACCGCCACGGCGATGTCGGCGATGGTGGAGTCCTCGGTCTCGCCCGAGCGGTGCGAGAGGATGGCGGTGTAGCCCGAGCGGTGGGCCAGGCGGATGGCCTCGAGGGTCTCGGAGAGGGTGCCGATCTGGTTGACCTTGACCAGGATCGAGTTGCCCACCCCCTGCTCGATGCCCTGCTTCAGCCGCGCGGGGTTGGTGACGAAGAGGTCGTCGCCGACGAGCTGGATGCGCTTGCCCAGGCGCTCGGTGAGGAGCTTCCAGCCCTCCCAGTCGTCCTCGGCCAGGCCGTCCTCGATGGAGACGATGGGGTACTGGTTGACCCAATTCTCCCAGTAGGCCACCATCTCCTCGCTCGAAAGCGCCCTGCCCTCGGACTCGAGGTGGTACTTGCCGTCCTTGTAGAGCTCGGTGGTCGCCGGGTCGAGCGCGAAGGAGATGTCCTTGCCCACCTCGTACCCCGCCTTCTCGACCGCCTCGACGAGCACCTCCAGAGCCTCTACGTTCGATTTTAAGTCGGGTGCGAAGCCGCCCTCGTCCCCGACATTGGTGTTATACCCCCGGGCCTTTAAAACCGATTTTAGGGCGTGGAAGGTCTCGACCCCGTAGCGCAGCGCCTCGCCGAAGCTGGGCGCCCCGGCCGGCACCAGCATGAACTCCTGGAAGTCCACGTTGTTGTCGCCGTGCTTGCCGCCGTTGATCACGTTCATCAGGGGCACCGGCAGGGTCACGCCCTGCACCCCGCCCAGGTAGCGGTACAGCGGCAGGCCCAGCGCCTCGGCCGCCGCGCGGGCCGAGGCCAGCGAGACCGCCAGGATGGCGTTGGCGCCCAGGTTGCCCTTGTTGGGCGTGCCGTCGAGCTCGAGCAGGGCCCGGTCCACGGCCTCCTGGTTGAGCGCGTCGAGGCCCTGCAGCTCCTCGGCGATGCGCTCGTTGACGGCCGAGACCGCCTTGAGCACGCCCTTGCCCCCGAATCGCTGGCCGCCGTCGCGCAATTCCACCGCCTCGTGGGCCCCGGTCGAAGCCCCCGAAGGCACCAGGGCCCGGCCCCGCGCGCCGCCCTCGAGGATCACCTCGGCCTCGACGGTGGGGTTGCCCCTCGAGTCCAGCACTTCCCGGCCCTTGATTTCCACAATCGTCGTCATAGCGTTGCTCCTCCGTGGAAACACTTACAACCGGGTCACAGTCTACACCTTGACTCTTGGTATACCGAAAGCGGGGCGTCCCGGGGATGGACGCGGTATAGCTGGGGACGGGAGGCACGTGGCCCGTGGTGTGTGGTTGACCCCCTCCCCCACTCTTCCCGCCAGCGTCGAGGGGCGAGGCGTCTTGCGTTTTGCGTTTAGCTATCGGCTATAGGCTATCGGCCATCAGCGTCCGCCCGCCGTGCCGCCCCTACACCCGCAGCGGCACCACCACCGACAGATACCCGCTGTCCTCCACCGCCTGCACCAGGCTCGGGCTGGTGGGCCCCGAGAGCGAGAGCTTCACGCCGCCCTCGATGGGGCCCAGGGCGTCGATGAGGTACTGGGCGTTGTAGGCCACCACCAACTGGGGCTCGCCCTTGGCCTCCACCGCGATCTCCTCGCGGCCGCGGCCGTAGTCGCCCTCGGAGTTGATCTCGAGCTTGTCGCCGCTGAAGATCAGGTCCACGCGGTGGTTGTTGCGGTCGGAGAGTACGGCCACGCGCTTGAGGCTCTCGCGCAGGGCGTCGGCCTGGAGGGTGGCCTCGAGCACGAAGCTCTGCGGGATGACGCGGGCGTAGTCGGGGAATTCGCCTTCCATCAGCTTCACCGCCATGCGCACCGCGTCGCCCACCAAGGTCAGCGTCCCCTCCCCCACCTCGATGGAGACGTCGCCCTGCACGTCCTTGAAGATGCGGATGATCTCGTCGGCGCTGCGGGCGGGGATCACCAGCTTGCGCGTCGAGTCGCTCGAGACCGGCAGGTCGTAGCGGGCCAGGCGGTAGCCGTCGGAGGCCACGGCCCGCAGGTTGCCGGGGGAGAGCTCGAGCTGCACCCCCCGGAAGATCGCGCGGTACTCCTCGGTGCTCGCGGCGTAGCGCACGCGGGTCATGGCCTGGGCCAGCCGCGCGGCCGGCAGCTTCTCCCCGGCGGGCTGGCGGAAGGAGAGCTCGGGGTAGCCGTCGGGGTTGGTGGTCTGCAGCTGGGTGCGGTAGCTGCCAGAGATGAGCTGCATCTGCTCGGCGAAGATCAGCTCGATGAGCTCGCCCGGGGTGCTGCGCACGATCTGGAAGAAGGGCTGGGCGGGGATGAGCACCTGCCCCTCCCCGTGGGTCTCGGCCGAGAGCCGGACCTCGAGGTCGACCTCCCCGTTGGTGCCCCGCAGGATCAGGCTGCCCTGCCCCAGGGTGATGGGCAGGTAGGTCAGGATGGGGTTGGAGCTGCGGCTGGGGATGATCCGTTCGAGGATTGAGAGGCCATCGGCCAGGGTCTTTTTGGGGATTCTCGCTTCCATAGTCTCGGCCTTTTAAAGCTCTACTTCTCCTGTCTTTAAAGACTTTAAATAATTAGTAGTAATAGTAGTAGGGCCTGTGGATAGTGTGGAAAAGTGGCTTAAAGCGCCATTCCCATCACCAATTGCTTGTGGATAACTTCTGTGGATAACCCACCCCCGGCTGTGGATAACTTGTGGATAACCTCCCCACTTATCCACAGGGCCTAGGCGGACCGAGTTATTCACAGGGCTTTCCACAGACTTATCCACAGCTTATCCACAGAGTTATCCACAGGCTGAAGGGCTGCCGAACCGACCTCACCCCAACCGCTCCCGGATGGCCCGGAGGTTCTGCTGGAGGTTGGTGTCGCTGTCGAGGGCTTCTTGCACCTTCTGGATGGCGTAGAGCACGGTGGTGTGGTCGCGGCCGTCGAAGAACTGCCCGATCTCCGGCAGCGAGGAGTGGGTGAGCTCGCGGATGAGGTACATCGCCACCTGCCGCGGCAGCACCACCTCCTTGCGCCGGCCGGCCCCCTTGAGCTCGTCGATGCGCAGGCCGTAGAACTCGGCCACCGCCCGCAGGATCTCCTCGGGGGCGTACTCGGCCTTGGCCATGAACACGTCGGACAGCGCCCGTGCGGCCACCTGCTTGCTGATCTCCACCCCGTTCAAGGAGGCGTAGGCCACCACCCGCATCAGCGAGCCCTCGAGCTCGCGGATGTTGGAGGTCACCACCTTGGCGATGTACTCGAAGACCTCGTCGGGGATGCGGATGCCCCGGTACTCGGCGTTCATCTTCAGGATCGCCACGCGGGTCTCGAGCTCGGGCGACTGGATGTCGGTGATGAGGCCCCACTCGAAGCGGCTGCGCAGCCGGGCGGCGAGGGTGAGGATGTCCTTGGGCGGCCGGTCGGAGGACAGGATGATCTGCTTGCCGGCCTCGTACAGCGCGTTGAAGGTGTGGAAGAACTCCTCCTGCGTGCGCTCCTTGCCGGCGATGAACTGGATGTCGTCGACGAGCAGCAGGTCAACCGAGCGGTAGCGGTCGCGGAACTCGGTCATGCGGTCTTTCTGGATGGCCTCGATGAGCTCGTTGGTGAAGGTCTCGGTGGAGATGTACTCGATCTTGAGCTGGGGGAAGCGCGAGGCCACCGAGTGCCCCACCGCGTGCATGAGGTGGGTCTTGCCCAGCCCCACGCCCCCGTAGATGAACAGCGGGTTGTAGGCCTTGCCCGGCGACTCGGCCACCGCCACCGCCGCGGCGTGGGCCATGGAGTTGTTGGGCCCGACCACGAAGTTCTCGAAGGTGTACTTGGAGTTGAGCCTCGAGCGCGGGTCGGTGGGCTTGCCGGGCTCGGGGACGGCGGAGAAGATGTCTTCCTGGACGGGGTTCCCCGGGGTGACTTTGAGCTCGAAGCGCGGGGTCTGGGCCCCCAGGTGCAGCAGAGCTTCCTGGATTGTTTCCGTATAATGCTTCTTGATCCACTCCCCGGCGAACGACGTGGGAACCCCCAGCTCGAGCACCCCGTTGTAGACGCCGAGCGGGCGGATCTTCACGAACCAGGTGTTGTACTCGACGTCGGTGATGCTCTGGCGAATGTAATCCAGGACGTTTTGCCAGATGGTGTGCTGGGTCAAGGCCACTCACTCCTTGCAAAGGCCGTGCGCGCGGCGCGCTGCCTAGGGCTTGACCATTCTATTGCACATTCCCGGCATCTGCTAAAGTGGTTGGGATGGCGGTCTACGACGTAATTGTGGTGGGGGGCGGGCACGCGGGGATCGAGGCGGCCTGGGCGGCGGCGCAGGCGGGCGCTCGGGTGGGCCTGGTCACCAGCAACCCCGAGCGCATCGGCCTGATGCCCTGCAACCCGGCGGTGGGCGGGCCGGGCAAGAGCCAGTTGGTGGCCGAGATCGTGGCCCTGGGCGGGCTGATGGGCCGCCTGGCCGACGCCACGGCCATCCACACCCGGGTGCTCAACCGCTCCAAGGGCCCGGCGGTGCAGAGCCTGCGGGTGCAGGTAGACCGCGACGCCTACGCCCTCGAGGCCCAGCGCGTCCTCCTGGCCCACCCGGGCGTCGAGAGCGTGCGGGCCGAGGTCGCGGCGCTGTGGATCGAGGGCGGCCGGCTCCGGGGCGTACGCACCGTGGACGGACGGGCCCTCGCGGCCCGGGCGGTGGTGGTCGCCAGCGGCACCTTCCTCAGCGGGGTCGTCTGGTACGGGCGCCAGTCCCGCCCGGCCGGCCGCCAGGGCGAGCCCCCGGCCCGCTTCCTCTCCCAGAGCCTGCGCGAGGCGGGCCACGCCCTGCTGCGCTTCAAGACCGGCACCCCGCCGCGCATCCAGGCCGACTCGGTGGACTACGCCGCGCTCGAGACCGTCCCCGCCGACGACCCGGCCGGCACCTTCACGGGGCAGCCCGGGCCTCACGCCACCGCCCGTCCCACCTGGCAGACCCGCACCACCGCGGCCACCCACCGCCTGATCCAGGAGAACCTGCACCTCTCCCCTCTTTACGGCGGCGACATCGAGGGCGTCGGCCCGCGTTACTGCCCGTCCATCGAGGACAAGGTGGTCCGCTTCGCCGACAAGGAGACCCACCTGCTCTTCGTGGAGCCGGACGGCCTCGAGACCTCCGAGCTCTACCTGCAGGGCTTCTCCTCCAGCCTGCCCCCCGAACTCCAGGAGCGCATGGTGCGCAGCCTCCCCGGCTTCGAGCGCGCGGTGATCCAGCGCTACGCCTACGCCGTGGAGTACGACGCGGTGCGCTCGACCGAGCTCACCCCCGGCCTCCAGTCGCGCAAGCTGCCGGGCCTCTTCACCGCCGGGCAGCTCAACGGCACCAGCGGCTACGAGGAGGCCGCCGCCCAGGGGCTGCTGGCGGGGCTCAACGCCGCCCGCTACGCCCTGGGCCTCGAGGAGGCGGTGCTGCCCCGCGACTCCGGCTACATCGGGGTCATGGTGGACGACCTCGTGCACCGCGGCACCGACGAGCCCTACCGCATGATGACCTCGCGGGTCGAGCTGCGCCTGCTGTGCCGCGCCGACAACGCCGACGAGCGGCTGACCGAGCGCGCCGTGGCCTGGGGGCTGCAGCCGGCGGGGCGGCTCGAGGCGGTGCGCCAGAAGTACGCCCGGGTCGAGGCCGAGCTGAAGCGGCTCGGCACCGTCCGGCTCGAGGGCGTCTCGGCCGCCCATTACCTGCGGCGCCCGGAGGTCGGCTACGCCGACGTGGTGGAGAAGGTCGGCGCGGGGGACCTCCGGGGCGAAGAGGAGGCCCAGCAGGTCGAGATCCGGGCGAAGTACGCGGGCTACATCGACCGCCAGCTCAAGCTGCGGGAGCGGCTCGCGGAGCTCGACGCGTACCGCATACCCGAGAGCCTGGCCTACGCCGCCGTCCCCAGCCTCTCGAGGGAAGCGGTGGAGAAGCTTTCCAGGGTGCGCCCCCGCACCGTGGCCGAGGCCTCGCGGGTGCCGGGCATCCGCGACTCCGACCTTACCGCGCTGCTGATCCACCTGACCAAGGTCCCCGCCTAGCGTTTCACGTGAAATCTCACGGTGAAACAACCGGGGAGTGCCCGCGCCGGATGTGGCACAATGTTTCACGTGAAATCTCACGGTGAAACAGCGTTCGACCCCGGCAGCTTCCACCAGGGCCTGCTGCTGGGGATCCTCATCGGGGAGGGGCACTTCGGCGGGGACGGCCGCCAGCCCCAGGTGACGCTGCGGATGCACTCGAGGCACCACGAGCTGTTCGCCTGGCTCACCCAGCAGGTCCCCGGCTCCCGGCTCTACGGCCCCTACGACCACGGCGGGCGGAGCTATTACCAGTGGATCGTGCGGGGCGCGGCCCTGCGCGAGTACCTGGTCCCGCTGCTCGACCAGCTGCCCTGGGCCCACGTTGACCCCCCGAGCTACCGGCGCTACCAGGAGATGAAGCTGCGCTACGGGCTGGAGGTGGGGGCGTGAGGCTCTCGGAGGAGGGGAAGCAGCTCCTGCTGGAGGGGGCCCGGGCCCTGGGCGAGGACGTCGGGCCGCACCTGCCCCGCTTCGATCGGCTTTACGACCTCCTGACCGAGGCCAACCAACAGGTCAACCTCACCGCCCTGCGCGAGGAGCGCGCGGTCGTGATCAAGCACTTCCTCGACTCGCTGAGCTGCCTGCTCAGCGGCCGGCTCGAGGGGGAGCTCGAGGTCATCGACGTGGGCACGGGGGCGGGCTTCCCGGGGCTGCCGCTCAAGATCGTGCGGCCCGCCCTGCGCATGCACTTCCTCGAGGCCACCCGCAAGAAGCTCCGCTACGTCGAAGAGACCAGCACGGCCTTAGGCCTGCCCGGCACCGCCTTCCTGTGGGACCGCGCCGAAGCCGTCGCCCACCAGCCGCGGTGGCGGGAGCGCTTCGACCGCGCGGTGGTCCGGGCGGTGGGGCCGATGGGGGAGATCAGCGAGCTCTGCCTCCCGCTGCTCCGGGTCGGGGGTTACCTCATCGCCCAGAAGGGGCCCGAGGTCGGGGCCGAACTCGAGGGGGCGGAGGAGGGGTTGAAGCCGCTGGGCGGGGTGCTCGAGGAGGTCAAGGCCTTCGAATTACCCTTCACCGGTGACCAGCGCCGTCTCGTCATCATCAAAAAAGCGGCCCCCAGCGCCCCGCGCTACCCCCGCAAGCCCGAAGCGATCGCCCGACATGGATTATTCTGATAGCCAATGAACCGCATCGGCATAGTCAACCAGAAGGGCGGGGTGGGGAAGACCACCACCGCCATCAATCTGGCCAGCTATCTGGTCAGGGCCGGGCAGCGGGTGCTCTTGGTCGACCTTGACCCCCAGGCCAACGCCACCTCAGGGCTCAACCAGCAGCCCACCGACGACGGGATCTACTCGCTGCTGCTGGGCGAGTCGAGCCCTGAACAGAGCGTGCGGGAGATCGGCCCCGGCTTCCACCTCCTGCCCGCGGGCGCCGACTTGGTGGGGGCCAACGCCGAGCTCACCCACCAGCCGCACCGCCTGCGGGAGGTGCTCGAGCCCCTCAGCCCGGCCTACGACCTCATCCTCATCGACGCGCCGCCGAGCCTGGGGCCGCTCACCCTCAACGCCCTGGTGGCCTCCGAGGGGCTGCTGGTGCCGGTGCAGGCCGAGTACTACGCCCTCGAGGGCATCGCCGGGCTGATGGAGACCGTTGATGAGGTGCGCGGCTCCCTCAACCCGGCCCTGCGGCTCCTGGGCGTGCTCATCACCATGTTCGACTCCCGCACCCTGCTCTCGCAGCAGGTCGAGTCCAACATCCGCTCCCACCTAGGAGAAAAAGTGTTCTGGACGGTGATTCCCCGAAACGTTCGGCTGGCCGAGGCCCCCAGCCACGGGCAGGCCATCGGCGACTACGCCCCCACCTCGAGCGGGGCCCACGCCTACCGCCGCCTGGCCGAGGAGGTGATGCGCCGTGTCCAAGAAGCTTAGCGGCCTGGGGCGGGGCCTCGAGGCCCTGATCCCCAAGAGCCAGGGC
This sequence comes from Calidithermus terrae, assembly GCF_003574345.1. Lineage (NCBI taxonomy): Bacteria > Thermotogati > Deinococcota > Deinococci > Thermales > Thermaceae > Calidithermus > Calidithermus terrae. The sequence continues at coordinate 3,637 of NZ_QXDL01000111.1, read as the reverse complement.
TCGCTCAACCGGCTCCCCCTGGCCCTCATCCGGCCCAACCCCGACCAGCCCCGCAAGCACTTCGACCCCACCGCCCTGGCCGAGCTGGCCGCCTCGATCAAGCAGAAGGGCCTGCTCCAGCCGCTGCTCGTGCGCCCCAAGGGCGACGTCTACGAGCTCGTCGCGGGCGAGCGCCGCTTCCGTGCGGCGCAGGAAGCCGGCCTGAGCGAGGTCCCCGTCATCATCCGCGACCTCGGCGAGCGGGAGGTGCTCGAGATCGCCCTCATCGAGAACCTGCAGCGCGAGGACCTCAACCCGGTCGAAGAGGCCCAGGGCTACCAGCGCCTCGTGGAGATGGGGGCCAGCCAGGAGGAGATCGCCCTGGCCGTGGGCAAGGCCCGCGCCACCGTCAGCAACGCCCTGCGGCTGCTGCAGCTCCCCCCGGCCGCCCTCGAGGCCTTGCGCCAGGGCCGCATCACCGCCGGGCACGCCCGGGCCCTGCTGATGCTGCCCGAGGACCAGCGCGAGTGGGGCCTGAACCAGATCCTGGGCCACCAGCTCAGCGTGCGCGACGCCGAGCGGCTGAAGGAGAAGGCCCCGCCCGCGGCCAAGAGCCACGAGCGGGCGGAGGCCTACTTGGACATCGCCCGCGCCCTTAGCCGCCAGCTCGGCTTCAAGGTGCGCTTCAGCGGGGAGAAGAAGGGCAAGCTCGAGATCAGCTACCACTCCGAGGAGGAGCTCACCGCCCTGCTCCAGCGGCTGGGCTACGAGGCCTGAACGCCTGAGGGGCGGACAAGGGCCCCGGCGCGAGCTCGTCATAGCGGCTTCACAAAGCTACGCTTCAAATCCGTCAGGGGTACATCTTTGTGAAGCCCAGGGCACTCCCTTCGGTCGGGGTGGATAGCCTCCCATCGGCAGACGATCCACCCAAACCGGGTATCACCCCATTCCCCGGCAAGCTCACGCCGCAGCCGCTCAGCGCAGCGCGACCCGCACCGCCCCCTCGAGGTCGGTGCGCCGCACCGCGACGCCGTGCCTTCGCAGGCGCTCCAGGACGGCGGGGGTCGGGTGGCCGTACACGTTGGCCCCCACGCCGATCACCGCCAGGCGGGGCCGGGAGCGCTCGAGCAGTTCCTCCCCCGTGCTGCCGGCCGAGCCGTGGTGCCCCACCTTGAGGACGTCCACCGCCCCCGCCTCCCAGCGGGCCTCCTCGGAGACCGGGGCGTCCCCGGTGAACAGGACGCGCCGGCCCCGCCACTCCAGCACGAAGACCAGGCTGCGGGCGTTGTCGTCCGCGCCGCTGGCCCTCGGCCCCAGGAAGCGCAGCCGGGCCTCGCCCACCCGGAGCACGCTCCCGGCGCCGGCCTCGAGCGTGCGCACGCCCCGGGCTCGAGCCGCCTCGCGCAACCGCCGGTCCTGCTCGTCCCCCGGCTCCGGAGGGCCGGTGACGAGCGCCCCCACCCCTACGCTGCCCAGCACCTCGGGCAGCCCCCCGACGTGGTCGGCGTCGGGGTGGGTGGCGACGACGAGCTCGAGGTCGTCCACGCCCAGCGCCCGCAGGGCGCCGACCACCCGCGCGCCGGCCCAGTCGCGCCCCCCGTCCACCAGGATCTCCACCCCGCCCGGCAGCCGCAGCAGCGCCGCGTCCCCCTGCCCGACGTCGAGCTGCCAGTACTCCGCGGGCGGGACCAGCAGGCCCAGGCCGGAAGCCAGGGCCGCGCTCCCGCTCAGCAGCGCCCCGCGCCGCCAGGAGAGCTGCCGGTAGAGGACGGCGAGCAGCGGGAGGACGCCCGCGTAGTACAGCGCGAACCCCGCCGGGGCGATCTCGCCCCAGCGCAACTGGGGCCCCTGGGCGAAGAGCGCCACCAGGCCCAGCGCCAGCCGGCCCAGCCCCTCGACCGGCCAGGCCAGCCATTCCCCCGCGAACATCTTCAAGAAGCCCAGCGGCACCAGCAGGTTGAGGAAGGGCAGCACCAGGAGGTTGGCGACAGGGGAGAGGAGGGGCAGGGCGTGGAAGTTGTGCAGCAGGAGCGGCAGCAGCAGGAGCTGGGCGGCGAAGGTCACCGCGAAGCCGGCCAGCACCCAGCCCCGGACGCCGGCGGGGCGGGGCAGGCGGGGCAGCACCAGCGCCATGCCCAGCACCGCGAGGTAGGAGAGCTGGAAGGAGAGGCTGAAGAGGGCGAAGGGCTGGGCCAGCAGGTGCACCGCGAGGGCCCAGGCCAGCGCGGCCAGCACGTCCACCTTGCCCTTGCCCAGGAACAGGGCGACGAGCACCAGCGCGGCCATGATCTCCGCCCGCACCAGCGAGGCCGAGGGGCCCACCAGGGCGAGGTAGGCCAGCAAGACCGCCAGGGCCGCGAGGTAGCGGTACGGGCCCAAGAAGCTGAGCAACAGCACCAGGAAGCCCGTCAGGATGGCGACGTTGAGGCCCGACAGCGCCAGGGCGTGCGCCAGCCCCGAGCGCTGGAACTGCTCGTAGGTTTCGCCCAGGTCGCGCCGCTCGCCCAGGGTCATGGCCACCGCCAGGGCGGCTATGGCGGGGGAGAGGCCGGCCTCGAGCCGCCCCCTCACCACCTCCCGTAACCCCGGCGGAGGGGGCTGGCCCCGAATCACCCGCTCCACCTTCAGGACCGCCGTGACCCCCAGGCCGCGCAGCCAGGCCGCCTGGTCGAAGCCGCCGGGGTTGCGCCGGCCCTGGGGGCGCTGCAACACCCCGCCGAGCCGGTAGCGCCCGTCCTTCAGCGCCGGGAAGTGCCGCACGTAGACCCGGCCCTGCGGGGTGCTGAGGAAGCCCTCGCGGAGGGTGCCCTCCAGCTCCACGCGCTGCCCGACCTGGCCGGCCCAGGGGTCGGCGGGCAGGAGCAGCCGCAGGCACAGCAGCGCGAAGGCCGCGGCGAAGAACCCGCGCTCGGGCCGGGGCCAGAGGGGGAGGAGCAGCAGGCTCAGGTACGCCAGCGGGCCGGCCTGGGTCAGCGCCCCGGCCAGGGCGCCGAGGCCGAGGGCGTGGGGGATCATGGCACGACGAGGGGGCGCAGGCGCTCGAGGGTCTTGGGCCCGATGCCCTTCACCCGGTCAAGCTCCTCGACGCTGCCGTAGGGCCGGCCCTCCACGATGCGCCGGGCCAGGGCCGGGCCGACGCCGGGCAGGCGCTCGAGCTCCTCGAGGCTCGCCCGGTTGAGGCTGACCGGTTGGGGGCTGGGCGCTGAGGCCAGGTCGCTGGCCGCAGGCGACACCGCGCCCGGGCTTACCACCTCCACCGGGACGAAGCGCTCGGTCAGGCGGGGCCAGAGGCTCGCCACCCCCAGGCCCGCGACGAGCAGCAGGTAGAGTGCGGTCAGGAGGTCTCGGACAGACGCCACTGGATGCCCGCCAGCCCGAGCCCGAAGACCACCACGCCCAGCGTGGTCCACACGTCGGCGGCCGGGTCGCTGGCCTTGAGGGCCACGTAGGCCAGGCTGTACGCCAGCGTGACCGCCGACAACACCTTCATGAGCACGCCCGTTCCCGAGCGGGGGCGGGCCTGCGCGATCACGGCCGGCTGCTCGGGGACGGTGGGGACCGGGGTGGGGACGGGGGCCGGGGCCTCCTCGAGCGAGGGCGTGGGCGTCGCGGGCTCCTCGGCGGTCTTGCGGGTGCGCTCCTCCTCCCACACCTGGGT
>NZ_QXDL01000110.1:0-13662 GCF_003574345.1 Calidithermus terrae | reverse complement strand
GACGACTGCAACGGCCACGGGACGCACGTCGCGGGCATCGTGGGCGCCAACGGCGCGGTCAAGGGCGTGGCCCCCGCGGTGAGCTTCGGGGCCTACCGGGTCTTCGGCTGCGAGGGCTCCACCACCGCCGACATCATGCTCGCTGCCATGGAGCGGGCCCTGAGCGACGGCATGCACGTGCTCAACATGAGCATCGGCTCGGCCTTCCAGTGGCCGCAGTACCCCACCGCCCAGGCCAGCGACCGCCTGGTCAACAAGGGCGTGGTGGTGGTGGCCTCCATCGGCAACAGCGGGGCCAACGGGCTGTACTCGGCGAGCGCCCCGGGCCTGGGGGCGAAGGTGATCGGGGTGGCCTCCTTCGACAACAGCCACGTTTCGTTGAGCACCTTCACCGTAACCCCCGCCAACCTCACCGTCGGGTATGCCAACGCGACCGCGGCTCCTCCCGCCCCCACCTCGGGGAGCCTGCCGCTGGCCAAGACCGGCACCCCCGCCACCGCCAACGACGCCTGCAGCCCGCTGCCCGCGGGCAGCCTGAGCGGCAAGGCGGTGCTCATCCGCCGCGGCACCTGTACGTTCCACGTCAAAGCGCTCAACGCGCAAAACGCGGGCGCGGCGGCGGTCGTGCTGTACAACAACGCGCCGGGTCGCTTCATCCCGACGGTGGCGGGCACGCCGGCGATCACCATCCCGGTGGTGGCCGTCTCGGACACCGAGGGCGTGGCCATCAACAACGCCATCAATTTGGGGCCGCAGACGCTCAACTGGACCGACCAGTTCGGATCTTTCCCCAACCCCACCGGCGGGCTGATCTCGTCCTTCAGCTCCTACGGCCTCTCGCCCGACCTCAGCTTGAAGCCCGACATCGGCGCGCCCGGCGGCCTCATCCGCTCGACCTACCCGCTCGAGCGGGGCGCTTACGCCACCATCAGCGGCACCTCCATGGCCAGCCCCCACGTCGCCGGGGCGGCGGCCCTGCTGCTCGAGGCGCGCCCGAACACGCCCTCGCAGGCCGTGCGCGGCATCCTGCAAAACAGCGCCGTTCCCAAGGCGTGGTGGGGCAACCCCGCCCTGGGCTTCCTGGATAACGTCCACCGCCAGGGCGCGGGCATGCTGGACGTCGCAGGGGCGATCCTCTCCACCACCAAGATCGAGCCCGCCAAGCTCTCGCTCGGGGAGAGCCAGAGCGGCCCCGCCACCCGCACCCTCACCCTCGAGAACAACGGGCCCAGCGCCGTGACCTACGACCTGTCCTTCGCCAACGCCCTCTCGACGGGCCCCAACACCTTCTCGCCCTCCTTCCATCTCTCCAACGCCAGCGTGGTCTTCGGCGCGCCGAGCGTGACCGTCCCGGCGGGCGGCACCGCCAGCGTGAGCGTCACCATCCACCCGGCCACCGCGCCGGTAGGCGGCCAGTACGGCGGCTACGTCGTCTTCACCCCACAGGGCGGCGGGCAGGCCTACCGCGTGCCTTTCGCCGGCTACATCGGCGATTACCAGGCCCGGCAGGTGTTCACGGGCGGTTTCCCCTTCCTGGGCAAGCTGGTCTCGTGCACGCCGGCCTCGCTGCTGCGGGGCAACGACTGCTTCGGCACCGGCTCTTACAGCGTGTTCCCTGCGGGCGCGACCTACACCCTGACCGACGCTTTCAACACCCCCTACGTCCTGGTGCACCTCGACCACCAGGTGCGCCGCCTGCGGATGGAGGTGTTCGACGCCAACACCGGCAAGGCCTGGCACCGCGCCCTCGACCAGGAGTACGTCGCCCGCAACTCCACCGCGACCAGCTTCTTCGCCTACCCCTGGGACGGCCGCACCGCCGCAGGAAACAAGACCTACACCGTCCCCGACGGCAGCTACGTGGTCAAGGTTTCGGTGCTGAAAGCCCTGGGCGACGATAACAACCCGGCCCACTGGGAAAGCTGGACCTCTCCCGTGATCACCATCGACCGGCCCTGAGCCTCTCGTCTCTGCCCCCTCCCGAGTTTGGGGAGGGGGTTTTTGGCTGGCCGGGCACCGGCCGCGGGTCGCCACGGGGAGGCGCTTCCGGGGCTCGAGCCGCGGGCGACCCGGCGGCCGTCACCGGGTGTTACCTCACAGGTAACTCCCGGGTAACGCTTCACTTCATGCCCCTCGCCCTTGACCCCGGCGTGAGTATCCGATTAGTCTGAACCCAGACCAACTAGTTGACCCCTTTGATCCACCGTGCGGTTGAGCGCGGGGGCGGGATTTGGTCCGGTGGTCGCGTAACAGGGGTTCACGGCATAAGGAGGAGGCGGATGAAACTACGGCTTTTAGGCATTGGCGTACTGGCGCTGCTGCTGGGCGCCTGCGGACTGCAGAGCAAGCGCTCGGGGGGCAACAGCGGCGTCGAGGTGATCCAGCCCGGCGGCTCGGCGCCCGCCGGCGAGATCGTCAACGAAACGACCCCCTACTGGTTCGTGGAGCTCGAGGGCGCCCCGACCGCCGAAGGCGGCAGCCTGAGCGCCATCCGGGCCGAGCAGAAGGCTTTCTGGGACGCGGCGGCCCAGGCCGGGATCAAGCTGCGGCCCCGGCAGGCCTTCAGCAGCCTGTTCAACGGCTTCTCGGTCGAGCTCCAGGACGGCAACGTGGCCGCCCTCAGCGCCCTGCCGGGCGTGGTGGGGGTGTACCCCCTCCTGACCGACGTGATCCCCGAGGTCTCCCTCGTCAGCGACCCCGACCTCGCCACCGCCGTCACCCAGACCGGTGCCGACGTGGCCCAGAACGAGCTGGGCCTGCGGGGTGAGGGCATCAAGGTGGGCGTCATCGACACCGGCGTTGACATCGACCACCCCGACCTGGCCGGGCGCATCGTGACCGGCTACGACTTCGTGGGCGACGCCTACAACGCCGCCGACCCCGCCAAGAGCACCCCCGCCCCCGACGACAACCCCGACGACTGCAACGGCCACGGGACGCACGTCGCGGGCATCGTGGGCGCCAACGGCGCGGTCAAGGGCGTGGCCCCCGCGGTGAGCTTCGGGGCCTACCGGGTCTTCGGCTGCGAGGGCAGCAGCAGCGCCGACGTGATCCTCGCGGCGATGGAGCGCGCCTACGCCGACGGCATGGACATCATCAACATGAGCCTGGGCGCGGCCTTCCAGTGGCCCGAGTACCCCACCGCCAAGGCCGCCGACCGGCTGGTGCGCAAGGGCATGGTGGTGGTGGCCTCGGCGGGCAACAACGGCGCCAACGGGCTGTACTCGCTGGGCGCCCCCGGCCTGGGCCGGGAGGTCATCGGCGTGGCCTCCTTCGACAACGTGGGCATCGCCCTCAACTTCTTCACCCTGCCCGACGGCTTCAAGGTGGGCTACACCGCGGCCACCGGCGCCCCGGCGGCCCCCACCAGCGGCAGCCTGCCCATCGCCGCCACCGGCACCCCCGCCACCGCCAACGACGCCTGCAGCCCGCTGCCCGCGGGCAGCCTGAGCGGCAAGGCGGCGCTGATCCGCCGCGGCACCTGCTCCTTCTACGTCAAGGCGCTCAACGCGCAAAACGCGGGCGCGGCGGCGGTCATCCTCTACAACAACTTGCCGGGCCGCATCAGCCCCACGGTCGCCGGTGACCCGCCCATCACCATCCCGGTGGTCGCCGTCTCCGACGCCGAGGGCCTCGAGATCGCCAACCGCCTGGCCTCCGGGCCGGTGAGCCTCACCTGGCAGAGCGGGGTCGCCAGCTTCCCCAACGCCACCGGCAACCTCATCAGCTCCTTCAGCTCCTACGGGCTCACGCCCGACCTCGGCATGAAGCCCGACGTGGGCGCGCCCGGCGGCTTCATCCGCTCGACGTACCCGCTGGAGAAAGGCGGCTACGCCACCATCAGCGGCACCTCGATGTCGGCCCCGCACGTGGCGGGCGCGGCCGCGCTGCTGATCCAGGGCCGCTCGATGATCTACGGGGCGCCCCGGGCCAGCCAGGTGCGCACCTTCCTGCAGAACACCGCCGTGCCCAAGAACTGGTCGGGCAACCCCGGCCTGGGCTTCCTCGACCACTCCTTCCGCCAGGGCGCGGGCATGATCGACATCGTCAGCGCCATCACCGCCCCGGCGCGGGTCGAGCCCTCCAAGCTGGCGGTGGGCGAGAGCAAATACGGCCCGCGCACCTTCAACCTCACCATCCGCAACCAGGGCAACCGCGACATCACCTACGACATCACCCACGTCCCGGCGCTCGCCGCGGGCGGCAGCACCTTCAGCCCCAGCATCTTCCACGCCCCGGCCAACGTGAGCTTCAGCCACGACTGGATCACCGTGCCCCGGCGCGGCACCACCGGCATCCAGGTGCACATCGACGCCAACGCGGGCCTGCCCAACAACAGCCAGTACGGCGGCTACGTCGTGCTCACCCCCCGCGGCGGCGGCCTGACCCTGCGCGTGCCCTACGCGGGCTTCAAGGGCGACGTCACCTCCATCCCGGTGCTCACGCCCACCTCGGCCGGTTTCCCCTGGGTCGCCAAGCGGGTCAACTTCACCCCGCCCACCCAGCCCGCCCCCCTCACCGACTGGAGCAAGCTGCCCGGCGACGGCGGCACCTTCACCCTGCAGGGCAACGACCAGCCCTGGATCCTGCTGCACCTCGACCACTTCGCGCGCAAGCTCCAGGTCGAGATCATCGACGTCAAGACCGGCAAGCCGGTGCACCCGACGAAGAACAAGGCCCTCGACCTCGACTACGTGGCCCGCAACTCCACCGCCGGGGGCTTCCTGGCCTTCCCCTGGGACGGCACCCGCATCATCAAGAAGCAGTACTTCAACGAGGTCACCGAGACCCGCGCCGTGCCCGACGGGCAGTACGTGCTAAAGATCAAGGTGCTCAAGGCCCTGGGCTACGAGACCGTGGACGCCCACTGGGAGACCTGGACCTCTCCCGTGATCACCATCGACCGGCCCTAGCCTGCCGGGCTCGAGGAGCGGTCCGCCCCCGCGGCGGGCCGTTCCTTTTCGCGGGATCAGGGTCGCGGCAGTTGCCCGGAGTTATTCTGGCCTTTCCGGGCCAGGTCGCGAGGTAACGAGGCCTTAACTTACCGGCGTAACGGGGCGTTATTGACCGTGAGAGCGCGTCCGGCATACAGTGCGCAGTGACCCGAAAGGTCCTACCCGGCAGCACCTCGAGGAGGTTTGGCGTGCGAAATACCCTATTGTTCGGCCTCGGCGTCTTCGTTCTGGCAGGTTGCGGGACTCAGGAGCAGAAGAGCGCCCCGCTCAGCGCGCTCAGCGCCCCCCGCACCTACATCGTCAGCAGCGCCAAGGCCCTGCCCGGCGACTTCGGCGGCTTCGTCGCGGCCCAGGGCGACACCCTGCGGGCCTTCAAGCCCGAAGCCGGCTTCGCCTCGGTGACCACGAGCAACCCTAAGGCGTACAAGCGCTTCGCCGACGTGGTGGTGGAGGACGTGCGCCTCGAGCGCAACCTGCCCAAGGTGGCGCCGGTGGCGGCGCCCTCCCTCGACGTCGGCAACCCGCCCAACAGCGGCGACGACGACACCCGCTTCAACCTGCAGTGGGGCCACGACGCCGTCAACGCCCCCGAGGCCTGGAACGCCGGGGTGCGGGGCAAGGGCGTGGTGGTGGCGGTGCTGGACGGGGGCTTCAGCCTCAACCACCCCGACATCGCCCCCAACGTCGCCGGCTGGGCCGACATGACCGGCGAGGGCATCGCCTACGGCCCCAACCCCGACGACCCCACCGGCATCTTCAGCCACGGCATGCACGTCGCGGGCACCATCGCCGCCGCCGACAACGGCCTGGGCATCATCGGCGTGGCCCCCGAGGCCAAGCTGCTGCTGGTGAAGGTGCTGTTCAACGTGGGCAGCGGGTCCTTCGAGGACGTGCTCGAGGGCATCTACTACGCCGCCGACTACGGCGTGGACGTGATCAACATGAGCCTGGGCGCCGACATCCCCCAGGGCTCGGGCAAGGGCTCCAACGAGATCGCCGAGCTGCGCAAGGCGATGAACCGCGCCATCGGCTACGCCTACCAGAAGGGCGCGGCGGTGATCGTGGCGGCGGGCAACGACGGCCGCGACCTCGACAAGGACCGCTCCACCACCGTGTTCCCCGCCCAGATGCCCCACGCCATCTCGATCTCGGCCACCGCGCCCGTCGGCTGGGCCAAGGCCCCCGCCACCACCTTCCTCGACAACCTGGCCAGCTACTCCAACTACGGCCAGTCGGGCGTGGACTTCAGCGCACCCGGCGGCGACTCCAGCTACCCCGGCAACGAAAACTGCACGCTGGCGGGCCTGACCCGGCCCTGCTGGATCTTCGACCTGGTCTTCAGCACCGGGGCCGTGGTCGGGCCTTCGGCCTTCTACTACTGGTCGGCGGGCACCAGCATGGCCGCCCCGCACGCGGCGGGCGTGGCCGCGCTGATCATCAGCGAGAAGGGCGGCGAGCTGCACCCCGCCCAGGTGAAGGCCGAGCTGGCGGCCCGGGCCGCCGACCTCGGCAAGCCCGGCAACGACCCCGTCTACGGGGCGGGGGCCATCCGCAGCGGCTACTGAGCGCGTTTGCGCGAACCCCGCACGGCCGGGTTGGCCGTGCGGGGTGTTCGTTGGAAATGCCTCGAGCCGCTGCTTCTCCCGGGAGCCCGCGCCCGCGGGCTGCTCCGGGACGGGCACTAAGCCCGTCCCGCCGTTCGGCTCGGCCTTTACTAAAGGTGCTCTAAGCAAAGCCGCGGGCAGGGGCGTATATTCGATGTGAAGCGGTCGCAAAAAAAGGGGGGTGGGCCAATAGCGAATTCAGGCATTCGGCTCGAGGACTCCTGCCCTATTCACTTGTAATGTAAAGGAAAGCAAATGCGAGCGATGCGTTGGCTATTTTTCGCAGGATTGGGGGCTGTGCTCACGGCGTGCCCGGGCGGTGAGAACACCGGCTTGGAGATCAGCATCCCCGGCATCGACGGCGCGGTGCGCGAGATCTCCAAGGCCACCACCGTGACGTTGCCCACGGGGGTAATGGCTACGGAAGAGAACTACGTGCCGGGCAAGTTCTACGACCAGGTGTCCCCGCTGTTCCGCTACCGCAAAGGCCTCACCCCCAGCGGCCGGGAGGCCACGCCGGGCGGCGTGAGCGTGGGGCGGGGCGGCCTCGAGGCGCCGTCCGGGGCGACGGCAGCGGTGAGCCAGGTGGCGAGCTTCGAGGGCATTAACCATTTCCAGCACCGCTTCGCCAACAACGGCAACCAATTCAGCGTCGAGCCCCCGGACCAGGCGCTGTGCGTGGGCAACGGCTTCATCTTCGAGTCGGTCAACACCACGCTGCGGGTCTACGGCCTCGACGGGACCCCCAAGACCAACCCCATCGACCTCAACACCTTCTACGGCTACCCCGACGCCATCGACCGGGTCAACGGCAACAAGGTCGGGCCCAACGTCATCGACCCGGTCTGCCACTACGACCCCGAGACCAAGCGCTTCTTCCACGTGATCACCACCCTGCACGTTGACGCGAACGGGGACTTCACCGGGCGCAACACCCTCGACGTGGCGGTGAGCAAGACCTCCGACCCCACCAAGGCCTGGGACATCTACTACATCCCCATCACCAACGACGCCAGCGAGGGGACCCCCGACCACGACTGCCCCCAGGACGCCTGCTTCGGCGACTACCCCCACCTCGGGATGGACGCCTACGGCCTCTACATCACCACCAACGAGTTCCCGCTGTTCGACAACGGGTACATGGGGGTCAACGTCTACGCGATCTCCAAGAAGGCCCTGGCCAACGGCGACGCGAAGATCAAGATGGTGGAGTTCTTCGCCCCCTTCAACCCCGCCACGCCCCCCACCCCCTTCACCCTGATCCCGGCCATCTCCCCGGGCACGAGCTTCGAGAAGAAGTTCGGCGGCGTGGAGTACCTCCTCAGCGCCGACGCCGACGCCCTGTTCGACGACCCCAGCCAGGCCAGCCAGCTCTTCGCCTGGGCGGTGGTCAACACCCGCGCCCTCGAGGCCAAGATGCCGCAGATGCGGCTCATCCGCAGCGCGGTGCCGGTGAAGCCCTACTCGGTGCCGCCGAGGGTCGAGCAGAAGCCCGGGAACTTCCCGCTGGGGCAGTGCATCAACGACACCACCACCCCGGTGACGGTAGGCGGGGTGACGAAAACCGGCTGCTGGAACCTCCTGCTCACGGCCGAGCCCGCCCACGACGAGGTGCTGCCCAAGATCGACGCCAGCGACGCCCGCATGCAGCAGGTCACCTTCGCCGCCGGCAGGCTGTGGGGCGCGCTGGCGAGCGGGTTCAGCGTCAATTCCGCCACCAAGGTCGGCGTGGCCTACTACATCCTCCAGCCCAACCTCACCAAGGACGCCTTCACCCTCAGCGTGGTCAGGGACGGCTACCTGACGTCCGGCACCGCCCACCTGATCTACCCCGCCCTGGGCGTGACCGCGGCGGGCAAGGGCGTGATGGGCTTCACCCTCGTCGGGCCCAACGACCACCCCAGCGCCGCCTACGCCACGCTGGACGCCACGGCGGGGGCCGGGCCCATCGTCGTCGCGGCGGCGGGCCAGGGGCCCAACGACGGCTTCACCGGCTATAAGGCCCTCACCAACAACCAGCCCCGCCCGCGCTGGGGCGACTACGGCGCGGCGGCGGTGGACGGCGACACGGTCTGGGTCGCCAACGAGTACGTCGCCCAGACCTGCACCCTGGCGCAGTGGATCGCGGACACGAGCTGCGGCGGCACGCGTTCGGCCCTGGCCAACTGGTCCACCCGGGTCACCGGGGTGAACACCCGGTAGCCCCGCCCCTGCCCGCGAAGCCCCCCTCGAGGGAGGGGGGCTTTTCCGTGGCGGGCGCGCGCCTACCGCACCCCGGAGTCGTAGACGATGACCACCTTGGTGAAGCGCCCGGCCTCGACCTTGACGGGGATCTGGGCCTCGGCGGGGCGGGCGAGGGCCTTGCGCTGGGGCACCAAGGTGTAGGTCCCGGGCTCGAGCACGACCTTGAAGCGCCCGTCCTCGTCGCTGCTGAAGCGGGCGAGCACCTCGTCGCCGGCGCGCACCTCGATGGTGGCCTGGAGGGGGCGGTTGGTGCAGTTGGGGTTCTCGGCCTGCGCCACCGGGCACACCGGCCCCACCCACACCTGCCCCTCGATGCCCCCCACCCCCCCCACGGCCCGTTCAGGCCGGGCGGCCTGGGCCTGGGCCTCGGGGTTTTGCGCCTGAGGCACGCAGGCGGGCAACAGCAGGCACAGCAGCAGCATCCACGGGCTCATGAGGTTCATCCGACCTCACCTCCACGGCCATGCTAGGGCATGGCCGAATGTAGCGTATGATAGCCAGCCCCTGCCGTGCCTCTCCCCGCCGCGCCCAGGCGGCCGCACGCTACCCCGGGCGTGGGGCGCGTGCCGGTTCCGCCGCCCGGGTGCGCGGCAGAACACCCGTGAGGCGCAATATGCTGGGGGCATGGAACTCCACGGCTCCGGCGTGTTGCTGCGCCCTTTCCGCTGGGAAGACGCCCCCGACCTGCTCCCGCTGTGCCAGGACGAGGAGCTGACGCGCTTCCTGGCCTGGTGGCCGCACCAGAGCCTCGAGGACACCTACCGCATGCTCGAGGGCTACGTGGGCCAGGAGCACCAGTGGGCGGTGGAGGTGGAGGGGAGGGCGGCGGGCTGGATCGCCCTGCTCGTGGACTGGCAGAACCAGATCGCCGAGGTCGCCACCTGGCTGGGCCGGCCCTACTGGGGCCGCGGCGTCAACCGCGAGGCCAAGCGCCTGGTGCTCGACTACGGCTTCGGGACGCTCAACCTCCAGCGCATCGAGTCGATCACCCACGTGGAGAACGTCAAGGCGCAGAAGGGGCTGGAGAAGCTGGGCTTCGTGCGGGAGGGCGTGCTGCGGCGCTACCGCTGGGTCAAGGGCTGGCACTGGGACATGGTGATGTACAGCCTGATGCCCGAGGAGTGGCTGCGGCGGCCGGGCGGGTAGCCCCGTGCCGGGCGGCGTTACCGACCCGTTACCGCAGCGGCCTCACACTCCAAACAGGAGGAACGGCCACGCGAAGGCACCCGGTGCTGTTTACGCTGGCGGCGCGGGAAGGAGGTTTGGGGGTGACGGTGGGATCGAGCTTCTCTCTGGCGTAGGGCATCTGGCGGCTGCGTGCAGGCCGCGGAAATTTCGGATTCAGGAGGTTTCGTATGCGGCGGCGACTCGTATTGCTCGGGATCGGCTTGATCACGGCGGCCTGTACAGGGCAGCAGGAGGTCCGGCCCGAGCCGGTGCGCGCGGTGATTACCCCGGCCGGGGGCGGCCTCGAGGTGCGCGACGCGCGGGGCGGGGCGTTGCGCCTGCAACTGCCCGCGGGGGCGGTGCGGCAGGACACCCCCTTCACCCTCACCCCGCTCCCGGCCCCAGACGGCGCCCTCACCGCCTTCCGGGTCGAGCCGGCGGGGCTGCTGCTGCTCGAGCGGGCCCGGCTGAGCTACGCCCCGGCCGGTCCGCTCCCGGACCGGGCCCACTTCTTCTGGAAGAACGCGGCGGGCCGCAACGCGGTGCCCACGGCGCGGCAGGGGAACGGGCTCGAGGCCGAGGTCGGGGTGCTGGGCTACCCGCAGGCCGCGCGGCTCCGCGGGCTCGCCGCCGCTGAGACGCCCGAGAACACCCTGGAGGTCGCCGTGCTCGACTGCCAGGGCGAGGTCGCCGGGCTCGAGGCCCGGCTGGCCCAGGCGGTCAACCACGACGACCTCGGCCAGGCCCAGGCCCTCTTCGACGAGCTCCAGGCGGTGGCGCTGGCCTGCCAGCAGCTCGAGGTCGCCCGGCTCAAGCAGAAGGCCTGCGACGCCTACGCCGCCGCCGAGCTGCGCGCCCAGGCCGTCGCCGCCGACAGCTTCGCCGCCTTCGACGAACTCGCGGTGCCCCTGGTGGCGGGCCTGGCCTACGTGCAGCTCACCGGGGCCGAGTGCGACACCGGGGCTTTTACCGCCGTGCTGGACGCCAAGTTCGGCCAATTCCTCGACTTCGTGGAGGCCGAGGTCGCCAAGCCCACCTTCGACGCCGCCTTCGAGGCCGTCGTGGACCGCTTCCGCGACCTCGTGGACTACCACGCCCACTGCCAGTTCATGGGGCTGTCGGAGGCGGTGTGCGACCGCTTCGCCCAGCACCTTTACCCGGAGGTGCTCGAGCGGCTGCGCGAAGCGGCCTACCGCGAGTGCCGCGCCGAGGGCAACCTGCTGACCTTGAGCCAGATGCACGCCCAGGTGTTGCCGCGCCCGGTCGTGGGCAACCGCCCGCGGCCCCGGCTGCGCGCCCTGCGCAGCGGCCCCTACCTCGACTTCGCCCGCTACACCTACGCCGACCTCGAGGCCGACCTCGCCCACTGCCGCTCCGAGCTCGGCGTGCGGGTCTTCGACGACGCGGCCACCGTGCCCGTCGAGCTCGCCAGCCAGCAGCGCGCCCTGCAGGGCGGGGCCCTGCCCGGCGGCCACGCCACCGCCGCCAGCGTCCGGGTCCCGAAAGACGGCAGCCTGACCCTTGGCGGCGCGGTAAAAGCCCTCCTCTGCCCGGACGGGAGCTTCAGCGACGACGCCTTGGTCTTCCGCGTCGGCGGCGCGGCCGTGGCCCAGCGGGCCCGCAACGGCGGGGGCTTCACCCTCGAGACCAGCCCCGCCGACCTCGTGCTCGAGCAAGTGCTCGCCACCGCCGGCCTGCCGCCCGACACCGCCGGCTTCACGCTCGAGGTCTTCCGCGAGGGCAGCGCCTGCGGCGGCGAGTTCAGCAGCCCGTTCAAGCTCTACGAGATCAGCGTCGAGGTGGTCTCGCTCAGCCTCGAGCGCATCGAAGGGCCGTCCACCATCGTCTACAACACCACCGAGAACTACCTGCTGTTCTGGTCGGGCAACCCGAAGTTCCCGGTCCAGATCCGCACCCGCACCCTCTCGTGCGGCGTGGACGTCTGCAACTTCCCGCCGCTCGTCACGCTGAACTCCCTCCAGCGGCCCCAGCCTTTCCCCCTGCGCTGCACCGGCAGCGGCAACCCCCCGGCGGGCAGCATCGTCTCGGAGAGCGTGATGATCGACGCCGACGGCGTCGCCAGCAACCCGCTGCGCTTCACCGTCACCTGTGTCCCCCCGTCCTAGGCCTCGAGCCCCGTGCGCGGGGCGGGTCGTTAGAATAGGCCGCATGAGCCTGTTCCCGATCCTCGAGGAGATCTCCCAGCCCACCCCCAGCAAGATTCTGTTCGTCGTGCTCGACGGCATCGGGGGGCTGCCGCGGCAGCCCGGCGGCCCCACCGAGCTCGCCGCCGCCCAGACCCCCAACCTCGACGCCCTGGCGAAGCAGTCCATGCTGGGCCTGCAGTACCCGGTGGCCCCCGGCATCGCGCCCGGCTCGGGCCCGGGCCACCTCTCGCTCTTCGGCTACGACCCCATCCGCTACCAGGTGGGCCGGGGGGCGCTCTCGGCCATCGGCATCGGGGCCGAGTTCCGCGAGGGCGACGTGGGCGTGCGCGGCAACTTCGCCACCCTCGACGCCGCGGGGCGCGTCGCCGACCGCCGCGCGGGCCGCCCCAGCAACGAGGAGAACGTGCGGGTGGTGGGCAAGCTCAAGGCCGCCATCCAGGAGGTCGAGGGGGCGCGGGTGAGCTTCTACACCGAGAGCGAGCACCGCTTCGTGGTGATCCTCTCCGGCGCCGAGCTCGGCGAGAAGGTCTCCGACACCGACCCCCAGAAGACCGGCGTGGAGCCCCTGCGTGCCCACCCCCACGACCCCGCCGACGCCGCCAGCGCCCGCACCGCCGCCGTGCTCAACGCCCTCAGCGCCCGCATCCGCGAGGCGCTCGCCGGCGAGCCCACCATCAACGGGGCCCTCTTCCGCGGCATCTCCGAGCGCCCCAAGTTCCCCTCCATGCAGCAGGTCTACAAGCTCAACCCCGCCTGCGTGGCCTCCTACCCCATGTACAAGGGCGTGGCGAGCCTGGTGGGGATGAGGGTGCTCGAGGTCGTGGGCGAGGAGGACGCGCCCGAGGGCAAGGTGAAGGCCCTGCAGGCCCACTGGGCCGAGCACGACTTCTTCTACCTGCACTTCAAGAAGACCGACTCCACCGGCGAGGACGGCGACTTCGACGCCAAGGTGCACAAGGTCGAGCTCTTCGACCGCCTTCTGCCCGAGCTGCTGGCCCTAAAGCCCGACGTGCTCGTGATCACCGGCGACCACTCCACCCCCAGCGTGCTGAAGGCCCACTCCTGGCACCCGGTCCCGGTGCTGCTGCACGGCCCCTACCTCCGCAACGACCCCGCCCAGCGCTTCACCGAGGACGAGGCCGCCCGGGGCACCCTGGGCACCCTGCGCGGCACCGACCTGATGCCCCTGATGCTGGCCCACGCGGGCAAGCTGCAGAAGTTCGGGGCCTGACCGGAGCCGCGGGCCGGCGTGCTGGGCTAACTCGACGGCCTCCAAAACCGCTCAGGCCCGCTTGGCCGAGGCCGGGAAAGCAACCTCGAGAAGCGAAACTGACCGGGGCCAACCGGATGGGTTGGCCCCGGAACGTCTCGGGCGTGCCGCCCTTACCTACGGGCTCGTGGCCGGGTCGTCGGGCCCCAGCGGGTCGCTCGGCGGGACCGGCGCGGGCGCGGGCGGAGG
Organism: Calidithermus terrae; assembly: GCF_003574345.1. NCBI lineage: Bacteria > Thermotogati > Deinococcota > Deinococci > Thermales > Thermaceae > Calidithermus > Calidithermus terrae. Next base: position 65 of record NZ_QXDL01000110.1, on the reverse strand, counting down.
CAGGGGGTCGGCGGCAGGGACCGGCTCGGCGGGTTTTTCCTCCGGCTTGGGCTCGGGCTTGGGGG